>NZ_JAUBQE010000069.1:5747-28543 GCF_036701115.1 Microcoleus sp. Pol1C5
GGTGTATCTGTTCCCGTTGGTGTATCTGTTCCCGATGGTGTATCTGTTCCCGTTGGTATTCCCGCTGTTCCCGTTGGCATTCCCGCTGTTCCCGTTGGTGTATCTGTTCCCGTTGGTGTATCTGTTCCCGTTGGTGTATCTGTTCCCGTTGGTGTATCTGTTCCCGATGGTGTATCTGTTCCCGATGGTGTATCTGTTCCCGTTGGTATTCCCGCTGTTCCCGTTGGTGTATCTGTTCCCGTTGGTGTATCTGTTCCCGTTGGTATTCCCGCTGTGCCCGTTGGTGTATCTGTGCCCGTTGGTGTATCTGTACCCGTTGGCGTATCTGTGCCCGTTGGTGTATCTGTACCCGTTGGTGTATCTGTTCCCGTTGGTGTATCTGTACCCGTTGGTGTATCTGTACCCGTTGGCGTATCTGTACCCGTTGGTGTATCTGTGTCCGTTGGCGTATCTGTACCCGTTGGCGTATCTGTACCCGTTGGCGTATCTGTTCCCGTTGGTGTATCTGTGCCCGTTGGTGTATCTGTGCCCGTTGGTGTATCTGTGCCCGTTGGTGTATCTGTGCCCGTTGGTGTATCTGTGTCCGTTGGTGTATCTGTGCCCGTTGGTGTACCCGCTGTACCCGATGGCGCGGTTGTCGCAACCGATGCCGCAACATTAACGTTAAAAGTCCCTAAACTACCAGCAACAGCAAGATTGCCAAGTCCATCTTTAACCTCACTTCCTTGCAAGTTAACTGTGTAAATTCCATTGTCAGTATTATCCCAACTTCCGCCTGGGGGAACAAAGGAATAAGTCGCTGTCCGAGGCGTACCATTACTATTAGTATCGACACTGACAAAAGTAGCAGGAATAGCGCCGCCTGACCAATTTATCAAAACATCAGAACTATCTAAGCTGGAAACATCGAGAACATTATTATCGCTGAAAGTGACAGTCAAAGTTTGACTGGTTCCTCCCGCTATCGTCACATCAGCAACACCATTTAAACTGCCAGTGGGTGGTGTTTTGTCAATGTCGTAAATTTGTCCCGTTAAATTACCATTGCCAGCAGTTGCACCGCCTAGTTCCACTCCCAAGCTATTTTTGATGCTGTCATCATCAACTAAATTTAACCCAATTGTACCGCTGCCCGTACCTGTGTTAACTTCCAGTTGGTAAATCTTAGCATCAACAGTTGTTAAAGTGCCAATGGATGCGCCAGTTACACCATTTGGGACTAAAGTAAAGTCAGAAACGTCAACACCTGTAACATCTTCAGAAAAATTAATGGAGTAGGTAGCAGTAGCCGCAGCAGTGGGAGATGGATCAAGGCGGTTGATAGATGTAACTGTGGGAAAGGTGTTGTTATAAGCAACGGTATTGTCTGTACTTGTACTGGCAGTATTGTTATTGCCTGCTGTATCAGTAACGCCGTTAGCTTTGATGCTGGCAATTACATTACCGTTACCTGCCTGGCCGTTGACGGCAATGTTGTAAACAGAACCACTACCTGTGATTGTTGGTGTTAATGTTCCTGTTGCTGTACTTGCAGTTGAGTCGATATCGCTAGCATCAAAACCTTCGACTGATTCGCTAAATGTGACGGTAAAGTTAATAGGTGAAGTTGCAGTTGGATCTGTTTGTGCTGCTGCTTGATTTATAGTGACTGTGGGTGCAAGAGTGTCAATTACTATTGCTTTATTTGCACCCAAAGAGTTAGCGGCTGCGGGTGCAGGCAAGGTGATTGTCGCATCGGTGCTAGCAGCATCTTTAATCGTGCCACCGTTGAGAGTGAGGGCGGCGGTAGTCAAGTATTCGAGGTCGAGGCTGGTATCTCCCGGTTGAACTGTGTAGTCAAAGGTCAAGATGTTAGTGTCGCTACCACTGACGTAGTTGGCAAGTTGGTCGGTTGTGCCTGTTTCTAGTTGTAGTTGAGGCGTGCCAGTGACAGTGACGGCTTCGGAGAAGGTGACGGTGAGGTTAATAGTAGCGCCGAGGCTATATGTGCCGTCGGGGGTGGTAGCACTCACGTTGGTGATGGTGGCGGGTACAAGACCCCACAATTCATTGCCGTTGGTACCGTTATCGGCTGAGAAATAGAGAGTATTGTTGAGGTTGATCAAGTTATAAGGGTATGAAGGGATAGCTCCCGGATAGATGTCTTTAACCAGCACCGTGCCGGAGGTTGTGCCATCGCTTTTCCACAATTCACTGCCGTTAGTAGCGTCAGTGGCTTGGAAATAGAGAGTGTTGTTGAAGTTGATGAAGTTCTGAGGGTATGAACCGGAAGCCCCCGGATAGATGTCTTTAACTAGCACCGTGCCGGAGGTTGTGCCATCGCTTTTCCACAATTCACTGCTGGTAGCGTCTTCGGCTCTGAAATAGAGAGTGTTGTTGATGTTGATGAAGTCACCAGGGTATGAACTGTCACCCCCCGGACTGATGTCTTTAACTAGCACCGTGCCGGAGGTTGTGCCATCACTTTTCCACAATTCACTGCCGTTAGTAGCGTCAGTGGCTTGGAAATAGAGAGTGTTGTTGATGTTGATGAAGTCACGAGGGCTTGAACTGCCACCCCCCGGATTGATGTCTTTAACCAGCACCGTGCCGGAGGTTGTGCCATCACTTTTCCACAATTCATCGCCGTTGGTACCGTTATCGGCTGAGAAATAGAGAGTGTTGTTGAAGTTGAAGAACTCATCAGGGTTTGAAGGGTTAGCCCCCGGATTGATGTCTTTAACCAGCACCGTGCCGGAGGTTGTGCCATCGCTTTTCCACAATTCATTGCGGTTGGTAGCGTCTTCGGCTGAGAAATAGAGAGTGTTGTTGAAGTTGATGAAGTTATTAGGGCTTGAAGAGGTAGCCCCCGGATAGATGTCTTTAACCAGCACCGTACCGGAGGCTGTGCCATCGCTTTTCCACAATTCAGGGCCGTTGGTATCGAGACGGGCTCTGAAATAGAGAGTGTTGTTGATGTTGATGAAGTTATCAGGGAATGAATTGGGAAACCCCGGATTGATGTCGATGAAGGTTAGGCCTAAGATTCCTTGGTAGTTGGTCATTGCTAGGGGGCCCAATGGCAGGAGAGCCTGAATTTTCCCGGTTTTTACTTCTAAGTTCCAGTCGCCTCCTAGTTCTGCATTGCCTGTAATGTTATTCGATGCTGCTACATCGGCTAAAGTTAATTCGCTCAGTTCTTTTACAAATTTGATTCCTGTTTCTCCTGCTGCTACATCGCAGCCGTAGAGCTGGATATCGCCATTTTCTGTTAAGGCATTTCCCCACTGTTTGATCTGAGTGCTGAAAGTTTTTATCTCTTTGTCATTGAGGGTGTCTGTGCCGAGTTTTAAACTACCTGGGCTGCCGTGTGAAAGGATGTGTACGGCTTCAATGCCTCTTTCACTAGCTAGTGCTTGGGTAATTTGTTCAATGCCACTACGCTTGTTATCTAAAATGACTATTTTGGCGTTAGCATCTGCGCCCTCTATCAGGTTTTGATAATTCTGTACAGAAGAGTCAACGAAAATAATTTGCTTGTGGGCGGTAGATGAGTTCATAATTACTGAAATCCTTGATATCTATGGTTTACATCTAAGTTTCGATCCCCCTCGCATCTCCCTTAAAAAGGGAGACTTTGAACGCTCTTCCCCCTTTTTAAGGGGGGTTAGGGGGAATCTAGAGGCTAATGTTTTGCGGCTTATTGAGTTTTCGCTACAATCGCACTAGCACGACTATTTGTTGAATCTGTCCAAAAGGATAAGCCATCAAATCGCTCAAACAAGTCGGGGGGTAAAATCGTTTTTCTCGGTTTAAACTCGACTTGAGCACGCACTTGATGTAATCCTTGTGTTTTCAGTTTATTATCAAATTCCGGTTCTTGATATTCAACATTATCAAAATCATGCTCAAAAGGCTCTTCGCCGAGAAATTGATAAATCAGCGACATGGTTTTAGTCGGCCCTTTGGTTAATAAATCGTAATCTACCAGTAGAAGGACTCCACTCTGCTCGCTATAAAATGCTTCTTTCAGAGCGTTATAAGCATAACCCACTAAACGGGAACCTTGACTTAATGCCTCCGTGCGACTATAAACTGTAGCCCGTTCCGCTGGATTATTAAATAACCTGGAAACATCAAAGGCATTGCGCCGAATCAGTAACTCAATGCTATCCATAATCCAAGCAATGTTTCTGACGCAGCAGATGACTTTTGCTTCGGGAAATAGTTCCAGAATTAATTGCAACTTGCTGCACTAAAGACGATTGGTGTCAAAGATCACTTCTTTTTCAGCTTGCGGGTGGTAATAGGCTGAAAAGATGCTCATAATCAGTGCCCGTTTTTGTTCAGAGGAAATGAACACGGAAAACTCATTATCTTCGCTCATGGCTTCCAACATTCGATCTACTAAACCCCCGACTGGGGAGGTCATAGCGGCGTGAAATCGCGGATTTTGCCGGAGTAATGCTGCGAGTAAAGTAGAACCAGATCGGGGTAGTCCTGATATGAAGTGGGCTTTCACTGACCTCGCGTGGGAATGGAGTTTTGTAGAAGGTTTTAGCAACCATAACTGTTTTTTGAGAAAATTTATATAAAGTTTTCTTTATAAATACCTGTTTAATTAAAGTTTTGATGAAGAGGGGAGAATTTATTAAGTAATCTTACAGAAGAGCCAGCGCGAGGTGGATTATATAACACAAAAAGAATTCAATAGCAAGTAATATTATACTTAATTTTTTTACTCCTCGTGCAGAGTATCGGAAGAAGGGTGTTGCTGATTTACGGTATGAAAAAATAAGTTTAAAAACCAGAAGCTTTGTGGGTACTGGTTTCTATGACTTGCATAGTTAGCCCTTCATACCGTAAATCAGCAACGCCATATAACAATATTTTGTCTAACTTACTTCTTACCTTCGTTTTACTGTAGGTTCGTAGTAAGATAAAAAGCTTCCTTAGTAGAACAAATAACAAAGGGTCTTATTTTGTCTTATAAAGCAGTAAGACATAGTAGTAACACATCTCGAAAAAACCCCACTAAAATAGACACTACAGCTTTCATGCAGTAGCTAGAACACTATAAATGATGATGAATACCAAATTAGCTCAAGTTCATGCTTTAGCTAAGACAGCAAGAAGCCCAACCTATAAGGAGTTAGCCAGGGTCGGGCAGTTTTATAATATCAAGTAAAACTAAGTAAATAACTAAATACCCCGGCTATATTTGTGCAGGAGTTAGTTGATTAACTCCTGCACAAATAATTGCTATAATTAGCTCATAGTTTAGGGCGCTTATTATGAAGCAAATAGTTGTTGGATATGCGAGAGTCTCAACCCGCGAACAAGCGGAAGACAGCAATGCTTTAAAGCAGCAAATTGCTCGTTTAAGAAATGCAGGGGTCGATGATGTCTGTAGGGACGTTGAATCAGGAGCTAACCCAGAACGGGAAGAATTTAATAAGCTCATTGAGGCGGTTAGACGTGAAGAAATTTCCACTATTGTAGCAACTCGATGGGATCGATTAATGAGGGAGGAAACAGCCTACGCGGTGATTAAGGAACTCCTAAGACAACACAAAGTTAAACTGATACTTTTGGATCAGGGAGGAGAAGTGGATCTCAGCACCGCCTCTGGCGAACTCAGCGCTGACCTACAGGCTCTCTTTGCAATTCACGAACGTCGCCAGCTTCGAGAGCGAGTCCAGCGCGGTCATGAACACCGCCGTAGTAGCAAGACTGCTTGGACAAGAGCGCCTTGGGCATATTTCATTGAGAAGGATGATAAAGGTGTCGATAAATATTTCTTAGATAAACGACCTGTGGTCTGCGTGTTAGCAGAACGTCCTGAAAACTACTTAGAATTGTACGATCTATCCAACATTTCAACACCAATCCCTGGCATTAGTAAAGCGGGAATTGCCAGAGAAGCTATTGATTATTTCCTGAAAACTAGGAAACCGCGACAGGTTCTGAATTTTTTGTATGAAAAGTACGGGGTGGAACGCAAACGACATACTAACTTGGTTTTGAGTCCGGAGTTACTTTTTTGGAGTGCAGCTCAAAACTTCGCTGATGAGTGGCTAGGCAATCCAATTTTGCGCGGTCATACCAGTTACTGCAAAACGGATAAATCCAGCAGCAGCAAGAGGGCGACCAAGAAAAAGCCTGAAGAATGGGAGTTACACCTTGATACTCACCCCAATGATCGGTTAATTAGTGATGAAGAATTTGTCGAAATTCAAGCCATCCTACAATCCAATGCCAAGAAGCAAGCAAATCCCGGTAAGACTTGTTACCTAACCGGATTAGTTATTTGCGATCGCTGCGGCTATAAATGCGTGGCAAAGACCGGCCCTGACCATAAATATTATGGGTGCAGGCAATCGGGAATTAGTTGCCAAAACCGCTCCTGCATTCGCCTGGAAAAAATTGAGCAAGCCATTGTTAGTCAATTATTTATCAAAGCCACGTCATGGGAACCGGTACACGAGCAACAGGAAGTTTCTTTCCAATGCCCTCCAGAAGTAATTAAGTTAAAAAAGCAACTAGAAGGGCTAAGAAAACTGCTTGAAATTACGCCGACTGCTGCACTTCAGCAAGCCAGAACTGAATTACTCAAGCAAATTGAAGAAAAAAGTGCCCCCGAAGGAGTAGAAAGCTTTGTGATAGCTACCGCAAAGGAAATTATCTCTCATCCTCAAGCAAAAAAACTTACCTTCTGGTATACCTTGACTCAAGATGAGCGCGACATCGTTTATGAAAAGCTGATCGAGAGAGTTAAGGTAGATGAAGGCAAAGTGATTTCAGTGGAGCTAAAAATTTAGATCGTCAAGGAATATTCTTAGGAGAGGTATAAACGTAGAGGGGTCATACCCTCTCTACCCCACAAGGGGTAGATTCCATATACAGCAGTCCTATAACGATGGGATTTCAGACTTAGGAAGTATTTATGAATTTTTCTCAACCAACCCTCACAGCTTTTCAAGGGGCCGCAGACCGATTCCTGAGTGCCGAAGCACAAGTTCTTAAAACTTGGCAAGGTTGTAGTCATTGTCCAGATCCAGGACTCCAGCTTAGATGCCAAAAATGTCCATACTTTATAGAGCTGGTGTTAGAAATTCAAAAAAAGGTTCAGTCTGAGCCAAAGCAAAAATTTCTGAGCATACTACCGCTGGAACTTGAACAACCTTATTCAGAAGAGTTGCTACAGCAATGTTTAGAACTATATAGTCAGGATAGTCAAAAATATTCTTTGACAGAAATTCAACGCCTTACTGGAATTACTAACCGCGACGTCTTGAGGAATTGGCTGAATAGCAAGGGTTTAATTAAGAAATCAAAAGACTATTCTCAAGCGGAAAGGCAGCCCTATATAGCGCTTTACCAGGAAGGGTTGACTCCAAAAGAAATTGAGGAGACTACAGGACTTTCTGTGGAGTTACTCTATGAGTGGATTAGACAGGCAGGCATCAGCCGAGGCCACAACAGCTATTCCCAAGAACAGAAGAAGGAATGTTTATTTCTATATATTCAAGGTTCTTCCCGTAAGGAAATCGCAACTCTCACTGGAATTCCAATAGATATGCTTAGATGTTGGATCAAACAGGCTAATTTAGGAAAACAGCCGGGTAAAAGATCCGGACCTCCTAAGTATCCGCCCGAGGTAAAACAGGCTTGTTTGGAATTGTTTGCTCAGGGTAAAAGTGCGTCACAAATTGAAGAAAAATTTAACATTTCAGCAACGACAATTCGTGGGTGGTTGCGAGAGGCTAAACGCTTGACACAAGACCTTCCAAACTCTTCTGTGCTTGATAGCGATGGCAAAGATGTCTAAAGAGCGCGGGCTCGATCACAAGGAGAGCTGCACTATACCGATTAGGTTTAGTGACCTGCCATCATAAATGCTCAGACCTGTACCCAAGACTTTTGTGAGGCAGGCTTTTTTGCAGCTATAACTGTGCTTCAACCAGGATTAAGTGCAACTGAGACTGCAATCATCAGTTTTAGCCAGGATTAAGTGCAACTGACAGATGCCCAAGTAATGAAACTTGTTGCGATCGCATTACTGAACTCGTGCATCAGAAGACACCATCCCTGACTTAATAAGGATGCGCTAGTGGGGATGTGCCAATTAGTCTGTGCTACCCCCTACCTAACGACTGTGCCAGTTTCTTTAAATTAAAGACTGGGGGAAACTGGCACGGCTGCGAGACGATCTGACGGCTGGCACGGCTGGCACTGGCAAGGGTTCAAAATGCACCATCTAGCGAGGTGTGTGGGGTTTTGGGGGATTGCACATTAAGGACGGCTGGCACTGCCACAATCGCACCATAGACACGGCTGGCACGGCTGGCACGGTCTAGCGGTTCGGAGCGGTCGGAGTGGTGGCGGTCTAGCTTTTTTGTGTCACGGGTCTATATGTAAAGAGTTGATGTTTAAGTATATTTTCGGTTGACGTTGAACTAAATAATTGATTGAATAGAAAAAGATAAGTTTTTCTCACTACGCAAAATAAACAATGTTTAAACCTTTAATAGCTGTTTTCTTTTCTCTAATCTTACTTTTAGGAGGTATGGGAAAGCCTGCTTACGCCAGCTCAGGAGTGCTACCATTGATGAATTTTGAAGGTGGAAAAACTGGTGTCGTACTTGAGGTAGGTTCGCCAGCTTTAGAGGAGTTCCTTACAAATTCTCTTGTAAAGAAGTCTGTCGAATCAGCAGTAACTTTTGGTACTGTAGTAGTTATATGTTTTACTGCTAATACTGTTGCTACAACGGTTTTCCCTCCTGCTGCTGTGATATTACCTTACTGCCCTGCTGTAGGAGGTTTTGCTCTTAAAGAAGCACCTATCAATGGATTCGTGAAAGAGATTTTTAAGTTTGCTCATTAGAGTTTATTTAAACTAAATTTTGGGTTATATTTAAACTAGCCTACTAATTAAATTAGTAGGTTTTATTTATATTTAATACTTCTAAAGATACGCATTTGTATAGCTACCTAATAAGCCGATTGTCCCAATTTCTCCGTGGTCAGCACCGAAAATTTGAGCAACAGCAATATGCAAAATTATGCCTAATTATGCAAAATTATGTGTTCGCCCCTGGTTATCTCTTCAATTCTGAAACGGAAGAGGCAACCACTGACAGAAGCTATGGGCGATCAGCTTTATTAGCTTTTGTTAGAAATTGTTAGCTTTTATGCCTTTTCCGGTTGTTGCCGGAGAACTCACAAGCTGTTTGAACTGGGCAAATTCCACCATCCGCCGACGATCGCCAAAACATCGGTGGATGCAAGAAAGACCCGCGTCGGTTGCCTCCGCAAAATCCTCCTCAATAGCTGAAGCTACGGCGCGAGATGGGTAGCCGATCGCCTTTTGGATTGTATAAGTTCCGTCGTGGGCGATCAAGTCGCTCGCTCGATACCCAGGTACAATGGGAAAAGTTGTGGCAATTAATGCCTGTACTGCCACAAAAGCCGCCACAACAGCAGGAGCAATGTGAGCAATCGGCACAGTCGAAGAGCGGGTAACAATCAAGCTACTTGACACCTAGGATTCCCCATTCATAAGGGTGCATTATTTTTTATCTCCACGTAAAAGTCAGGTTTTGTACGGACAAAAACATTGCTTGCTACCGAGAAAGAACAGCTATAACCAGCCTCAACAAGCAAAGGCACGAACAGCACAAAAAAGCAGCAATTTGACCTAAAAATTCAGGCGTTTGCAGGATATTTTCGGGTAAATACAGGTAGAGTGGAGTCCCTGCAAAAGCCTGCATTTTCACTGATTTTGTACTGCAAACGCCTGATTTTATACTGCAAGTGCCTGACTTTAGGGCACACAAAAATTAGCTAATTTTTTTGGTGGAGGCTTTGATCGACGGTGCGGGGAGTTCGCTAAAATATTTGGGGCAACGGGCGACCAATTCCTGAAAATCTAGGAAGTGCCGATCGCCCACAACCCCCACTAATTCCGCCTCATCAAATTCGCCACGATTGATCGCCTGCTGCAAGTCACAATCAACACCCGCCGCTACACCGGGAGACTGCCAGCCAGTAGCTTCTAGAATCCGCCGTGCAAAACTCTGCACAATTGGCGGCGGGGCCAATAGTTCGCGGTATTGGGTTTGCTATGATTCGGTAGGTCACGCCAGATTTGTGTGCGCTCGGCGTGGCCAGCTTCGCAGACTTTTTTGAGGATTCCGGCGACGTGACGAGCTGTTGGGCGATCGGCTGTGGCAATTGCGGCGCGGATAAAGCCTAAGCACTCGGCGTGAATGGCGGGATCTTGCTGTGCGGGCGCTCTGGACTGTTGGGTAGGTTCTAGCATGATGCGTCCTCCCAGCGGATTTGATGCGGCCATGCCAGCGTTTCAGTCCAGCCGCCAACTTGCTCTATCAGCATTCGCAACTGAGCGCCGTCTGTGGTGGCAAGGAATCTTGCCCGCACCCATTCCCGCCCCCAACGCAAAACCCATCCCAGCCTAACTTTACTTGTCAGTGGCCCCGTCTCAGCCGACACCTCGCCTGCCGTCGTATTTTCTGGGGTGATTTTTGTCATAGATGGTTCTATTTTAGTATTAATAAAATCAGCACCATCTATGACAGCATCTAAAGCATATGGCGTGGGAGTTTCAGTCGTTTTTGCCGCAGCCTTTTTAGCTTCGACTTTCTGGCTCATCCTGACCGCTGTCAGAGCAGAAAGTTCGTGCCAATTTTCGGGTAGGGAGCATACGCGGATGGGGCCTTTTTTTGTTAACTTTGTTGTGGCTTCAGGCTGGTAGTGGTAGGTATAAAGTCGTTGTTTACCTTCCCCCCTGGTTTGCCGACTGATTAGCGACACGCCGATAAGTCTCAAAAGTCGGTTAACGTACTTGATGCCGCTCTTGCCGGGATTCCCTAATATTTTTGCAACATCCTTATTTTTTCCCCATTTCAGAAACTCCTGGATTTCGGGAGATTCCTCAGACCAAGTGCGATCGGGGTCTAAAAATTGCCTAAGCTTAAGCTTGCTAAGAGTCTTAAGCTTGAGCCAGCGCGAGTTATGGTCTGATAGAGAACTTTCGAGCTTTCCTGTCTTCCATTTGCCCTTTTGTAAAAGTTCAGCCTCTTCTGGGTTGTTGAATAGCCACGCGGCTTCAAGTTGGGTTAGGAGCGATCGGTCATCAAACCTGACCCGGTGTACAAATTGCCAATTCCAAAGTTCGGTATCCTCAACCCCCGGTAATTGGGTCTTAAGTCGGCATTTTTCCGCTTGGCATCTTTCGGGCCAGCTTGCTTTGTTGCTGCGGGATATTTCCTGTGCTTCCTCTAGGGATATGTCAGGAGCCTCGAAAATGTCCTGCGCCTCTTTTTCCTTACAGAGAATCTTGTTTTTGAGGTGGGTGCCTGATTTATCAATCCCGATTGACGGGCGATCGACTTCGTACCCATCCGCCATTAAAGCTTGCACGAGAAATTCTCTTAGCTCAGATTTCTCTAGATTCTCCTGTGCTTCAAAGTGGCAATAAGCTTTAAAAAGTGGGTCTGAGTATTGGCGCTCAAGTTGGATCTTGATATCCTCCATATATTCTTCGGCACCTAATAATCCCTTCTCAATGTCAATATTTAATTGAATTTGAAGGTTGATTTGACTGGCATAGTAAGAAGTGCGCTCGGAGTTTTGAAGCCCAAAGCCAGGACATAAAATAGAGATTCCATTAAGAGGATGTCGCACCCGCCGTAGCATCTGAATCAAGGAATTTACACCCAAAACCCCGCAAAATAAACCGAACACGTCGGTACACCATTTGAGAATGCTGATATCAATGCCGTTTTCAAGAGTTGGGGTATAGATAATCCAGGCCGGATTATTTTTCTCAATCCAAGCATCTGGGTCAGTTTGGAATTCAACCTGATCGGGGTCTGTCGAGTTTTTGGAACAAATAAGCAAGCCCTTTCCGAATCTCTCTGTGAGAGTAATGGCAAGGGCTTCAGCTTCCGGCACAGAAAAATCAGTTGCTATTGCGGGGCAACCGGAGTTTTCTATGAGGTTGATAAAAGCCTGTTTTTCGGCGGCTGTTGGTTTCCCGCTCTCAGTCTCGAAAACGCGGACTTTCGGGCAATTCCCCTTGTATTCGTTCAAATGCTTGATTACCCGCTTGTTCCCGGCAATTTTCGCGACCATTGAGACTGTATAGTCGGTGAGGTGCCCGTCTAGTAAGATAATCCGATCGGCATCCTGGCACCCCTGACTAAATCGCTCTTTGATAGCTTCCCGATCGCGCCTCAAGGTGGAACTCATCAATAAATGCCTGAGAACGCTTTCTGCTTCGTCAAGAATTATTGTTGCCCCCTCAAAAATCTCAGGAGGAAGTTTGAGCAAAGAATCAAAGCACAGGCAGAGTCTGGCGTTGGGGTCTTTGAACATCTGATAACCGTTGTGGGCGTTGAGATGGTAAAACCCACATTTCTCGGCTGTCTGTAGTAGCAAACCGTTTCGACTTCCTAAAACGATGATTCTGCCTTCTGGATTACTAGCAATGATATCTTTGAGCCATTGAGTCTTGCCCGTCGCTAAACCACTTAAAATGCCCGTAATTGTGCCGGAGGCTGGTGCGGAGGCGTGAAAATAGCGCGAGTTAATGCCTTGATCGGGAGTATATTGCCGATTGCGTCGCCATTGGGCTTCAATCCTTAGCTTCTGGTAGTCTTTAGCTCCCGATAGAAGTGCATCTACATCACCGCCTGCCACAGCAAAATCATCAATCCCTTTGTGGGGGCCGGGGAGAAAGGCAATTTTGCAGGCAACGTTAGCAAAAAGTCGAGATGTCGTGCTGGCAGCTTTAAATTCTGGGGTTTCAAAACAATTTCCGTCACGGTAGTCGAAGGTAAAAAATACGATACGTCCTTTGGTATCAAAGGGTTTGAGCGCTTCGTGCAGTTCGTGGGCAATTGCTCTTTGATATTGCGTCCCGTCTTTTTTGGTTATGGTTTCGCCGCGCTCGGTTACTCGATAACCGGTTGTAATTCCTGGTAGACCGATCGCCGCCCATCCGCGAGAAATTAACAAAGCCGCTTTTTTCTCGCCTTCAGTGATGACGATCGGGCAACCGCTACTCTCAGCCCAATCCCAAAATCCAATCCATTCCCCGCCCAATCCAATTACGGGAAATTCTGGCATGGGTAAGCCAGCTTTTTCGGCTATCATCCTCCCAACTCGACCCGTAACAGCGGGGAAGAATATTTCTAAAGGCTTGCCTTTTGGCTGGTGGTACCGACGCTCTTTGCCTTTTTCATCTAACGCGATCGTCGCGCCTGTGAGTTGGCGAAAACGGCCATTCGCTATCCAGCCACCAGCAGCAGGGCCCGCAGACCGAAAAATTCCTTTTGATTTGATACTGCCGTTTCTGGCGTCCCTCAATGCTCCACATAGATCGGAAGGGAGCCAAAATTTGCCTTTGTAAAAATATCCCGCGTCGCCGGTACACCGAGCAAGATTCCGGGCGGCCTCTACACTGATACCGCTGTTGTTGGTCTTATCACTATCGGCGAAAATCGGCTCATATACAGCGGTTCCGATCGCAGAGGGGAAGTTCAGATCGTAGATTTCGGGGGCAACTCCTGATCGCACCACAACATCCTCGTAGCAGCGGTGATTCACATATTCTGCGTAATCTTCGCCAAAATTATCTAAACTTGCCGAATCCGGGAATGAATCTTGACTAAACTTGTCTGATTTTGGTAGAATGGTAGCCATAGCGGGGTTTTCCCTGAGAAAGTTGACCCGCTACACATATAGAAGAGAGGCTTTGACGACAGATTGGCGACTGTTTATGCTGTGCAACCTGGGGTTGACAGAATAAGTTAGTATGAAAGTAAGAATTATTTTTGTTTCGCTGCCCCTCTCTAAAGGTGTAGCGTTTTTTTTATGCTGTGAGCGCTTCTTTGTGCGATGAACTGATTTTGTTGCTCTGTGCGTGAAAGTTTTTGAGATAAATTGCCAGAGCCTTCCGCACGAATTCAGACCGATTAACTCGGCTTTGCCAACACGCTTCGTCTAGTTCGGCTAGTAATTCGTCACTAATTGTGCAAGTCATTTTCGTTAGTGAGCTGCGAGTCATAATTCCTCACAAAAAATGTTGTTGCCTCCATCTTACATTAGGAATTACAGTTGCGATCGAAAAGCTCAAACCACTTTCTCAATCATTTTTAACGTACTAGCTCTAGCTAGAGGAATAGGTAGCTAAATGTATAGACAATGGCAAGTGTAACCCAAACTTTACACCCCGAACACTGAGAGGTGTTGGCAGTCTAGGGACTTGTTGCCTAGATGCTGTATAGCATACGGTTTTTGCGAACTCATTCGATCTAGACAACTTCTTGTAATGTTGTCAATTACAAGCGAATTAGTAAGTTTTATACTAATTCGCTTGTAATTGACAACCCTTGGCACCCCTGACACACTATGACCGATTTCTTAATAAAACTAATTTACGAGTCGCGTACTCGCGAACTATTTTTCAAGTTTTCCTAGAGTTTTCTAAGGTTTCTTAGAATCAGCGTTTGATTTTCTTTGCCGCACCGCTAGACTTTCTCGCGAGTGCGAGTATTGCTCGCGAGTGCGGGTCGGCAGGGCGATTGACCGCACAACCCCAACTCCCCAAGAGCGATCACTTCAATTTTGCCCGCCACCGTTGCCTCGGTTTCGGAGTTGGTTGTTGAGGTACTGCCAGAGGTCGCGGATTTCTGTTTGAATGATTCGCATTTGCTCGCGCCATTCGTTGTGCTGTCGAGAAACCAGCCTCAACGCTTCTTGATGACTCTGGATTGCTGAAGCTAACCCCTCAAAACGTTGGGTCAGTCGGTCTATCGCAACTGTGTTCGCTTGGGTCTGAACTTCTAGCCGTCCGATCGCCTCGCTGTTTGCCTGCTGCTGCATGGCAATCCGGTCAACGCGATCAGTCAGTCGGTCAATGGCGGTTGTGTTTGCCTGTTGCTGAATGGCTGTGGTTGCAAGGATTGCTTCTATTCGGTCTAGCCGATCATTGGAACTGTTCATTTTGTTTCTTTATTCAATAGTTGATGCTCTTGTGTGCCCATTTTGTGGCTCTTTCAAGTCTTCTATTTTTTGCCTTGTCGCTTGGTTGTTGGCGGGACGGGTTCTGTTTTGGATGCGGGTTGAGGGTCGGCAGGGCGATCGGCAGAATCAGCCAAATCACCCTCAACATTTTTTAGAGAATGGCGCTTCCAATACTCTGCAATTGCTTCTCCTAAAAGGATTGCTGCCATCTGACTTTTAGTCCGCATTTCTCGGCTAGCTATCTCATCTAAGGCTTCCCAAGTTTCATCGGGAATAACAGCATTTAGTTTTCTACTCATTAATTCATATTCCATATTCTCCCTACCATCATCCTATGTTCTGTTATGTTCTGTTGCCTTCAGTTTTAAGCCTACCATGTACGATCATGATGTGATGTGATATGATAGGCAGCATAGACGCAATAAAGCCAGTTCCGAGCGTAAAACGTCCCAACGTACCAGCCTGCGAGGTTGCCCGGAAAGTAGCTCTAAAAGCGTCTCAAAACTTTATCCCACAAGGGACCCGAACCATGACAACTTCATACAAAGCAGCCACTTATGGCGGAATCCAGCCACACAGAGCCTTAGTGCGAACACAATTGGCAATTGACCCCGGTAATCGTTTTACAAAATGGATCGACTGTCAGACAGTGCGATCAATACCGTCTTACGTTAAAGAGTTGGCGGACTGGGAAGAAGGGGGCCATGATGCCACCAGCTACGAGGTTGAGTTCAACGGCAAGCGATACCTAGTAGGCAGGCTCGCACAGTTAATGGGCGGTCGTCCAGCATTTGAGGAAGGCAAGGCAGAACTGGCGCACCTTCTGGTGTTGCCCGCGCTGGCTTCAGATTCCCCGCAGCGGATTGAAAAGCTCATCATTCCTACTCCCGACAGTCGCAACCAAGTCACAATCTCAAAGCTCAAGGAGTTGGAGGGAACTATTGAATTCACTTGTAACGGGCATGACTGTCTTACAACAGTAAGACTCATTATTCCTACTGATGAATGCCGTGGTGCTTACGATTTGGCGCTCGGACGGCAAATGTGGCGCTATCCGCAGAACCCCAACGGCATTCTTGATATTGGCGGGGGAACTGCCATCGCCCGCTTATTCGCCCCCGGTGGCGCGCTTCTGCGGGACGCTGATATCGTCTTACCGGGAATGTCTTACGTTGCCCAACGGATAGCGGCCGCAATCTTGCCCCGACTTGGCAGTACCGCAGATGCTGGCTTAATCATGGATGCAGTCGCAGCAGGTCATTGCAAATACGGCAGCACTGACATTGATTTCTCTCAGGAGTTTGTCGCTGTCCGCGATGCCTGGATTTTAGATATTCGCACCAAGCTCAAGTCAAATTGGGCGAAGTATTTGCCTAGTTTGGGTGAGTTGGTAATTATTGGCGGTTCTGCCAGTCTCTTGCAGTCCATGTGCGAGGCATCCAAGGGGCGCTTTAAAGTTGCGCCAAAACCCCAAATTTTTAATCTGTACGGTTTACAAAAGGAGGGTAATTAATATGGCTCAAATTCGGGCAGTCATGCCCACAAAATTTGTACCACTCGCTGATGAACTACTTGATGTGACTGGCGTTGCCGATTACTCCACATTAATTACCCTGTTGCTTTCACGATACGGCAATCACCTAAAAAGCACTTGGCAGCTTGACAATTCACTACCATCTGCACCAGCAATTGCTCAGCCCATTGCAGAAACACCAACAGCACCCGAACCGTTTACACAATTGGAGTTTTAATCAAATGGTACGCATTATCAACGGCGTTGTTTTTGAAGATGGCAAACCCGGTAAGCGGGTCATCAATACTCAGGGCGGTAATTACGTCGAAAAGATTGAGGGAGATTTCATTGCAGGCACGGTTATCAATCATTCAACGCCAACCCCTGAGCGCAAAGATTTGTCAAAGGATGGCGAAGCGATCAATGTTAATTCTGAGGAGGTTTAGACGATGCTTGATGATGATCAAATCGACAAAAACTTAACCAAGATAATGGTTGGAGGTGCGCTGGTAGGGGGCGCTTTCGTCTTCGCAGTTGGTTTTGACACGGGCTACCAAGCTGGGGCAAAACGAGTTTCAGAGCCGACAATCATTCACGGCAACGTCACGATTAACAACAGCATTAATTTGAATTCAAACGATGCTGGAAGTGTAACCAAACAGGAGGAAAAAAGATGATTACCGATGAAGATTTAACCCGGATCGACCTCTCGGACTTCTGGGAAGACACCGACACCGACACTGACACCGACGACGCCCCCACCTTCCCGACAATCGAGCCTGACTACATCAAGCGCCATATAGATCGCATTCCCGTTTATGGCGACGATTCTCGGTATCGGCTGGCATCCCATTTAGATATGTTCGAGAATCTCAGTCCAGACCGCACTCTAACCCCGGAGCAACGGCAAGCTGTTGATAGTTTCGCGATCGGCTACCAGTATCAAGCCGAGGCTGAGCCAGACTCCGAGATGGACTTCCCTGAGTGCCAATATGTATTGCTGGGTCTTGATTTTGGAACGGCGATCGAACTCGGAGACAGTTGGCGGCGGGGCGAATTTTTGCCCGATATCGGGCATCCTGCGAGCGATCGACTAAGTGACCGACTCAACCAAATGACAAACCGACGGGACGCTCTGGACAAGTAACCCGCCGGCCTGTAAACCTCTCCTAGCTTGCGCTGGGAGAGTTCTATCTAAGGAGATTGTACTATGGATTTTGGACGTAACGACAGCAGTAGCATAGCGATACGCAATCCCGCAGCCGGACACAGCCCATACATTGACGAAAAAGCGGGAGATTGGGCTGACACAGAGGCTGACATTCTTTCGTACTTGTCGGATGTCACGAAGCTTGAAGCGATGGCAGATAAAGCTGCCAACGCAGAACAGCTTGCCCTAGTTTTGGAGCCGTTTTTGGATAATGCGGAAACCTATCTGGAAGCGCTGGGAAAAATCGCTGATGGACAGGTTACTTGGACGGAAATTCGGAAGAAATTCGGCTCCAAAGTCGGGAATGCCATCGCTAAAATCCGCAAGCTCAATGCGGAATTCGGCTCGGAGATGGAGCAACTAGACGCTAAAGACCGTGCAGCGATGCTGAAGATTGAAACCAAGCGTCAGCACGGACTAGCCGAGATTGCTTCCGAGCTCACGGGTGACTTACAGGCCGAGCTGTGGCAACACGAGAATAAGATGGATGCCATAGCAAATAAGGGTGAGGTTGCAGAAAAAAGGCAAACCATCCAAGAAACACTTAAGGAAAAACGCCAAAACCTACTCAAACGGGCAACAGTTGGGTCAGATAAAGGAACTCAAGAAAAAATCCCAGTTGTCATCGGATCGGGCAATCTCTCCAACGGTGTCTCGGCAACGGGTACACCTAGAGGATTCGGGGGCTGGTTTGCGAACGTAATGAACTTCAACAAGCGGTAAAGGAGAGGGGACTTATGCACGAATTCATCGGGGCCAGTCCCCTTTCCTTTGTGGGAGGGGGCATTCAGCAGCAACAACAACAGCAATATCAGCAAGTTACAGCACCAACAATTGACCAACCGCAGCCAGAAGAAACTAATGCCGAACGCCACTACCGGGATGCTGCTAATTTCTGCGAAGTCGTAGCACCCACAGCTATTGGTTCAGCAGTGGTTTTCGGCTTCCATACCATGCAAGTCGCAGGCGGGTCGGTGTTTGCAATTGGCCTCTATCAAATCTATTTAGCGGCCAAGATTACTGGGCAATCGCAGCATCGCCTATCTACCGCAATTGTTGGCGGTGGCGTAACACTCGGCATGATTGCTAGCCTTGCCGAACCAGTAGGGGAATCGCAACAAGCAAGCGATGCAAAAGCGCGTCTAGCGACAGGGATTAAAGAGCTTCAGGTAGTCAAAAGCCCTACTCCCAACTACTTCGATTACTTGCCATCAATTGCGCTTGTAGCTATCGTTTTTTGCTTAATTTTCAAAGTTAAAGGAGGGAGCAAATAATGTCGCCATTGACAAGCAAACACGCTCAACTCTTGAAATCTAATCGTGCATTGCTTCTGACATTTGAAAGCTTCCCAATTGCGGGTAAGTTGTCGGCTGTGGCTCTAGCGCTTGTACTGGGAGTTTATGGGGGCATAAATGCGCTGAGAGGAACGACCAGCGACATGGTGCAGGTCTGTATCCGTAACAAACAATCACTGCAATGCGCTGACAAGGCAGGCAAGCCCTACATCATGACCAAGTACCACGCAGAACAGTGGAAGGCAAACGGCATCCCCGGTGAGGTGGTTTTCAAGGACACAATACCCGCCACGAATCCACACAAAGCGCTATGGATGGCGCTTGCTGCTGGTAGCTTTAGTGTTGCCGGAGTGGGTTTAAGAAGTTTGCAGGAATCCGAACGCCAGCTTGCAAACTATGAAGCCATCGCAGAGAAGCGCGACTTGGCAAAAGGTCAACTGGCTGCTCGTACCGAATTGCTGGAAGATTATCGCACTATGGCCGTCGGAGAAGTTCGCTTACAGGGTGAGTTGGAAGCCGTCGCGAATGACTGTGCCGTGGTTTTGAAACAGTGTGAAGTTTTGGGTGAAGCCGATATCAGAATTGCTCAACTGGATGCTGAGGAAGCCGTCTTTGAGGCAGAAGTTGCAGGTTTGCCAGAGGACAAAAAGCGAGAATATATAGACTTTTTGCGGAAACAGAAAACTCCTTTCCTGCTGACTGGGACACAAACACTCGACAGCATTAGTTACCCTGGCGACAAAGTAGAAACTGGTTCAGCGTCAGCAATTGAGCCGAATTCTAACCTTCAGATAGCTCGACAAATAGCCAATAAAATCTTAAATTCTTTGGTAGCCATCAATACCTCAATCTTTCTGGCTGGCCCGACTCGCTGTGGAAAAACTCACACTTTGCACAAGTGGTTAGGAGAAGTAAATACGCAGTTTCCACAAGGGGAAATCTACGTGATTGCCCAGAAATATGAAGATTTCCCCGGAGTTCCGAGAAGTCGAATTATGATATTCGACCCGGCATTTCCAGAGGAATCAATGAGGTTCCTGGATGTGGTCTATGAGAAACTACAAGCCCGGAAATCAAAGCCAGCAACCGAGGAAACCTACCGGAATCATCCAATCAAATTAATACTTGAGGATTGGTTTGCGACGCACCAGTGCTTAGTCCAAAAACGCAATGCACAGCTATGGGAAGATAAGGCTTCCAAACTAGGAAGCATTGCTACAGTTGGGGGTCAGTATAACGTTGGGTACTTCATCTGTACCCAAACATTTAACCTCGCATCCAGTGGCGTTGCTGACTCGAATATTCGCCTCAACTTGGCGCTTATAGCGCAAGGTTTGGTGAGGACTAAAGCCAACGGCGAGCAGCAGGGGTCTTATGGGGTGATTGAGCAAATGCTGAACAACCAGAAAGTCTTTGCGGGTAAAAGCGATAGAGATAGACTGACTTTAGATTTAAGCCAATTAATTCCTATCTCAATGACTGAACAAACCCCAATAATTCTCTCTACAATTGGCAATCCAGAGCTAGGTCTGATGCCACAAATTGAAATTAACCAACCGCCATTTAATGAGGTTTTTAGCAACAACAACTCCACAGAATCCACAAGCGATTACTTTAACCGCGTCTACAAAATGGAGTTTGATTTGGGGGACAAAAAGCTATCTGACAGTCAGGCTGACAGCTCGCCATCTGACAGCAATGGAATTCAGTCAGACGACTCAAAACCCCTGTCAGATAAGGTGTCAGGCTTTATTTGGACTGTCAGAGCCTTTGGTCAGATGTACCCTAATGTGGCTCCTGAACAGCTATTTCAGTCAGTGTCAGAGGCTGCTCGGCAAGGGCAAAAACCCAGAGACATTATTAGGTCAATTTTGAAATGTGGCGAGAAAAACAACCACCCAACACGCAGCTATACACAGCACGGGAAAACGCTGCTCAGATGGCTGATTGAGAATTACGATGATGGGAAAATTTCGCAGTTACCAAAAATTCAAGAGTTTCTAAGGAGTAGCAACGATGCTCAGTAAGTTATTGCGGCTCGTGCCGGACTTTATTCTTGACCCAATTTATGACGCAATTTTTGCTGAGTTTGTGAGACGGGGAAACATCATCCTGGAAGAAGACGGCTGGAACAACGACGACAGAAACTAACCCGCCCCAACTCATTAGCGCACAACTAACAAGAGAGCGATCAAACATGAAATTAAAGAAAGGCGAGCAAATTCACATCTCGAATTGGATAATGAAAAACCACAGCCAATCTGCGAATTTTGGCTTTGTATCGAGCAATAAAAAAGAGGAGCCAGAATCAAAGATTATTGAATATCCCGGTGCTTGGCTCGTGGTAGCTCCTGCGTCGGTAGCTTTCGATAATGAAGTGTGCAAATGCTGCCAACGCATATATAGATTCAATCATCTTGGCGCTCGTGCTCAGTGTGAATGCCGAGGGGAAGAGCAATGAATACTTACTTAATTTCAGTCCGTCCGACGTGGGCCTCTGCCTTCTTCCTCTCCCACAATCCAAAGGCGATCGAACTCAGAAAAGGAAGCTTTGGAGCGTCCCTCCAACCTGGAGACACGATCGTAGTTTACGCAACCTTGCCAGAGGGAAAGGCGATTGGCACAGTCAAAGTGGTGAAGCGCGAATTGCTGACTGTCGATCGACTTTGGCGGGCGTCGCAACAAGGCAAACTGGCTAAGGTATCGCGGGCTCAACTTGACGTTTACTATGCCAATCAAGAATTGGGTATTGGTGTTTGGGTTGATGCCGCCGAACTCTTGCCAAGCCCGATCACCCTTTCCGAACTTCGGCAAAGCTTTGGCGATCGCTGGCAGCCTCCCCAACAGTTGCAAAGGTTAAGCAATGAACAGCGAACGCTACTTTATTAAAGTGATTTAATTGAAGCGAACGAAAAACTACTCGAAGGAAAAATGAGACCATTCCAACACCGAATTTTGGCACACGTACCTGATAGATTCTTACCACAAACAAAATCAATAATCCTAGTAATGGTGCGGAAAACCTACACCAAAGGCAGCGATTTGAAGAAGGAAGTAGAGGATGCTATCGAGCTATTTGAAGCCGAAGGTTTTCCGCTTGCTGTATGCCCGAAATGCGAAGGCTGGGGGTGCAATTACTGCAATTTTGAGGGGGCTTATGATCCAAGCGAGAAAGAGCCGGACAGCACGAACTAGATGCCCCTAAACATCGTAAACGCTCACATCGCCCACCAACCAAACCAAGCGCTACTGTGTTATCAGTGATTTGAAAAGTAAACTCTTTGGTATCCAGCCAGAGGGTTTTTAATACGAAGGTGTCGTCACTGTCACTTGTCAATTCTACCGATCGCCCCCACAACCAGAGCCGCTACACTGGGGTTAATTGGGGCAATCCTATTGCCAATTACCAATTACCAATTATCAATTACCCCGATTTGAATCCCCCGGCATCCTGTCGGGGTTTTGTTTTGGGCAATCGCACATTCATAGCCGCCCTGCCCTGATCGCTTCTGCCCTTTTTGCGCCAGTTCTTATAAAGTTAAAATCCAAGTTGGATAAGGTTTTGACGGTTTATGTTGCACTCTTTTACACGGATCTCGGCTCAATGCCCGATTGTCTCTTGCGCTATTGTACCCGATGGAGTCACAATCGTAGCGGGCGACGCATATGGTCGCGTATATTTCCTGCGACTCGAAGGGATTGCTGAGTATTTAGAAAAGGGGATGGCGTAAGATGGGAGAATTTG
>NZ_JAUBQE010000070.1:0-28114 GCF_036701115.1 Microcoleus sp. Pol1C5
GAAGAGCTACAAGCTCGTTTCCGTCAAGCTCAAACAACCACCCAGGCTCATCATTACCAGATTATTTGGCTGTTAGCCATTGGAAAAACCACCGCAGAAGTGATGGCAGTGACAGGTTATAGTCGGGGTTGGATTTATGAATTAGTGTGGGGATACAACCATTTAGGACCAGAATCTCTTGGAGATCAGCGTGGCCAAAATCGCGATCGCGATCCTCTGCTCAACGATCTAGAACAAGCTCAGCTATGGCAAGTTCTACAGCAGCCACCCCCAGATGGCGGGCTGTGGAATGGTCGTAAAGTGGCAGACTGGATGAGTGAACTCAAAGGTTACAAAGTCTCTCGTCAACGAGGATGGGAATATTTGAAGTCAATGAAGTTTCGATTGAGAGTTCCTCGTCCGGAACATCAGGAATCAGATCTCCTCGAACAAGAGGAATGGAAAAAAAAATCTGGGTCGGTTCGTCAAGAAAATCAAGAAAGAGAACCCTTCAAGCGACGTAGAAGTCTGGTCAATGGACGAACATCGGATCGGATTGAAACCTGTTTTGAGGCGAGAATGGGTGGATGAGTTTAGTAATGCTACTGCTGTTGTTAACTGGCGGTTTCAATGGTTATGGTTATACGGCTTTCTACATCCGAGTACGGGAGAAACTTATTGGTGGATACTACCATTTGTCAACAGCCAGCTTTTTGAGCGAGTGTTAGAAGATTTTGCCCTCTAGTAGGAAAGTGGGGCCGAAAAAAAGAGTCATTTTAGTAGTAGACGGAGCTGGATGGCACTGAGCGTGAAAGCGTGAAAATCCCCGACGGGATACATTTGTATTGTCTGCCTTCACACTCGCCCCAACTGCAACCAGCAGAAAGGTTATGGCCACTGACAAATGAACCGATAGCCAATCGCTGTTTTAAGAGCTTAGATGAATTAGAAGCAGTGTTATTTGAGCGATGTCAAAAACTCTTAAACCTCAAACAGCTAATCAGTGGTTTGACTCATTTCTATTGGTGGCCAGAGGCAAAATGTTAATCATGGTCAATCGACCGGACATAATATGAGATCCTCCAAAAAGCCATCTATATTCTTTACGCCCAGGATCGTAGCCGATCGCGATCGCATCCTTTTCCCAAATCTCCAGTACGTTTGCACTTTTTCAGAAATAGTCCGTCCTGCGGCTATTTGCCTTGCTGTCCTTAATATTGGTTCATGAGCAGCCTTCTGTCCCGCTGGGTCAGTTAATGCCAGTGCTATTCCCAGTCAGGCAGTCAACGCCCGCTGATTGAAGCAAAAGAATCAGAATAAGTTCGCTATGTTGTGTCCCTACTCGATGCAGGGTTTGTGCGTAAGTCCTGTGGATTTTACGGTACCGTAGCCCAACATTCGGTAGTAGAGTCCCTGTTTGGTAAGGAGTTCGGCGTGAGTACCAGACTCAAAAATCTCGCCCGACTGCATCACAAAAATCAGATCGCAGTCTGCAGCAGTTTCGAGTCGGTGCGTGACCAAGATGATGGTTCTGTTGCGACGTAGACGTTGCAGAGTCTCTAGTACCCACTGCTCGTGCTTCAAGTCCAGCGCATTCGTGGGTTCGTCGAGGATGAGTATAGGAGCCTTAGTGACGAGCGCCCGCGCAATAGCTAGGCGCTGTCGCTGTCCGCCTGAGAGGTTCTGACCGCCCTCCGCGATCAAGGTATCATACTGCTCCGGCAAGGTTTCGATGAACTCGGCTGCCCCGGATTCAACCGCCGCTTCCCGAATATCGGAGAGCAGAGCATCCGGGCGACCGTAGGCGATATTCTCTGCGATCGTTCCGGGGAATAGTGGGCTGCCTTGCGAGACGAGCGCCATGTGCTTGCGGACATCGGCAATCTTAAGGGTGCGGAGGTCGAAGCCGTCGAGGAGGACGCTGCCCGATGTCGGGTCGTAGAAGCGCGGCAAGAGATTGAGCAGCGTACTCTTTCCCGTTCCGCTAGGGCCCAAAAACGCCACCATCTGACCCGGCTCGATACTAGCACTGATGTTCCGCAAGACGGGTTGCCCAGAGTTGTACTCGAAGCTTACGTCGGCAAGTGCTAGTGTGCGGGGATGGACGGGAAGCGATCGCGCATCAGGCTCATCTTTTATAGCAGGCGGCTCGTCAATGACCGTAAAGACGCGATCGCATGAAGCTACAAACGTCTGGATCTTAGTAGTAAACCCCAACACCCAACCTATCGGGTCCCAGAACTGCCCCAGGTACGCCATGAATACGAGCAAATCGCCAATGCTCACGCCGTTCGGCACCGGACGCAAGAACTGGTCGCGATAGACTAGGTATCCGCCGTAACCTAAGATTACCCCGCTTCCCAGGGCGAAGACTACCTGAACCGCTAGCGGATAGAGGTTCTCTTGCCAATGAAGTCGCATGGATGCCTTGACGCTGCGTTCGACCGCCTGCCCGAAGCGCCGCGACTCGGTTGCTTCTCGACCGAAGGACTGGATTAGCCCGATCGACTCTATAGCTTGCTGCATGGTTGAGGTCATCACCGCATCGATCTGCTTCGACTCAAGGGCTCGACTCCTAATCCTTGCCTCGAAGTACCAATTCGCCAGTATTAGAAGCGGAGTGAACGAAAGCGCAAACACGGTGAGAAGGACATGGCGCGACAGCATTATCCAGATCATCGCCGTCAGCGTCACCGATGCGGCAGTGGAGCCGATAAGCGTATCGATTACCCCCCAGGGCCCGAGGCTGTCGTAGCTCAACCGATAGATTGCGTCACCCTGCGATCGGGAGCCGTGCCAGCCGAGACTCAGCGCCTGCATTTTGTCGTAGAGTTCGGTGCGAACCCGCAAGGTTCCGTTGTACTGGATGCGGTAGTTCAACATCCTACGGAGCATGAAAACGGTCTCGCTCAGGATTCTAATAATCATCGCGACGAACGCCATTCCGAAAATCCGGTTCAGCGTGCTTTCACCGAACGGAGCAAGAAACAGCGTATGAATCCAGTTGGATTTCGGAGTTGGTGACAAAACCGTATCGACTAGAATCGCCATCGGCCAGGCGTTGAGAAGGTTGAAAAGCACTGATGCTCCGATCAAAAGCAAGAGCGTGACGATCAGCCATAAGTCTTTGCGAAAGTAGGAAATGGAGCGCAGGACGATCCGCACCAACCAATGTTGGTTAATTAACGGCATCACCATTTTTGGTGAATTTTTCTGGCTCTTCAAACGTGCTTTGAATGGAAAATTCATAAATATACTGGGTGCCTCTAAGTAAGACAATGCACCAATTAGGAAGTTTCACCCCAGTCAGAGAAGCTAGAAATTAATTTGGAGTTATAACCCTTTGTTGTCAAGCAGGGCAGATGGAATGTGAGATTATTCGACTGGTGCAAGATGTAAGTATAGTTGCGTTGTTCAAGGGTAGCTAGATAGAAAGCGAGATCGCGCGTGCTTCCTGGTGTGATGCAAAGCGCGAAACTTTTGGCAAAGCGATCGCTTTCGTTGAGACTATCTCAACTTTTTAATCGGAACTTCCCCCCTGTGGTAGATCGCATCCAAGCAAAACCTCCATCAGTCGGGCAATAGGGCTAACGCCCTCGCTCAATAGATGACTACAATATTAGGGAAACCTTCAGTAAATCCAAAGCTCTCTGTTGCAAAGGAGCTGGCATTGTCAGCTTGTCGAAACTAACTGAAACCAGACGCAATTTAGGCGAGACTCGGTTTTTAGCGATTGTCGATAAATTTGTTATTAACGTCCGAAAACTTGGAACTGGAAAACACTCACAAGTACATTTTGTTGAAGCTTTCCGTTTTGCTGGAGTGGATGACTTAACCGGGACAACCACCGACCCTGACTCAGAAGCATTCAACCACTCCTCATCCTCAAACAACGACGACGGACGGTAATCGTTGACACATATGCTCTTCTAAGTAATAAGCTAACACACATACAAACAGGTGTGCAAGCACCAACAGAAGTTGTATCACTAGGAACAACACCCACAGCATCACTTATAACGGAAACACCACCAATACTGGAAGCTGCACTGCCAGCGCTAACAGCACCGCAGCCGAAAGCATCAGCAGCAGAACCAGTCCCCGCTCCATCCCAAGAGAGTAGTTTGACTCATCGACTCCAAGCACCCGACAAAGAAATAACGGTCAGGTTTACGCTGGATATGTCCGTCGGGAGAGTACCGCAAGCTGTCGATGCTGGCAGCCAGGACGGGGCGCAAGAAAATCGATATTGTGCGGATGCTGCTAGAGGACGGGTTGAAGGAGGTGGAGCGGTAAGGGCTGGAAGAATAGTTGGAACAATCTTCGTATCATACATCAACCTTTTACCATATTGAACTTAATTCAGCCGGGGCTTACAGTCTTTCCTATTCCTCAATTATCTTTAGGGTTTGCTAAACTTCAATCTATCGTTTATAGGCTGACTTCCTCAATTTTTATATTTCTGTCTCACCCTGATTTCTATTTTTATTCTGCCTCAAGTGACATAAGAAGGTTAATAACTCGTTAGAGTCGGTGCGTAAATCCTGCTGCAAGAATTTATTAGACTTCTTCAACAATTCTTGTGGGGCAGGCAGGATGCCTGCCCAAGACTTGCTTTTCCCTCGTATGTCTATTGATTGTCCGAACCAACTGCCTGGGAAATTGAATTAAATCCTTTTTCTTCTAACTTTTGCAACAAGCCTTGTAGAATCCGACGCACCATCCAAGGCCCTTCGTAAACCCAACCAGTGTAAACTTGAATTAAACTCGCACCGGCGGCTATTTTTTCCCAAGCATCTTCGGCGGTGAAAATGCCACCAACTCCAATTATGGGTAATTCGCCTTTTGTATATTGCCAGATAAATCGGATTACTTCTGTCGATCGCTCCCGCACAGGAAGCCCGCTAATTCCTCCGGCTTCTTCGGCGATTGGTTTGCCTGTTTCTCGCAATATTTGTGTTTTCAGTCCGTCGCGGCGGATGGTGGTATTTGTGGCGATAATTCCTGCTAGTTGGTAGGTTTTTGCTAAGTCGAGGATTGATACGATCGCCTCCGACTCCAAATCCGGCGCAATCTTGACTAAAATTGGCTTGATTCCCTGATTTTCTTGTTGCAAAATTTCCAAAATTGTGCTTAGCCCAGCAGCATCTTGGAGCGATCGCAACCCCGGCGTATTCGGAGAGGAAACGTTCACTACAAAATAGTCGCCCCAATCTTTCAGCAGCTTAAAACTCTCCAAATAGTCGGCTGCGGCTTGCTCTAACGGTGTTACCTTAGATTTACCCAGATTGATGCCCAAGGGGAACCGAGACTGAGGCATGGGGCGCGAGGCATCGAATTTTGACTGTTTCTGTGCTGCCTGAAACCGGGCTGCCATTGCCGCGGCTCCTTGATTGTTAAATCCCATGCGGTTGAGGGCTGCACTGTCCTGAGTCAAGCGAAACAAGCGAGGTTGGGGGTTTCCCGGCTGCGGTTGACAAGTGACAGTGCCGAGTTCGGCGAAGCCAAAGCCAAAATTTGCCCAAATATCTGCAGCTACGCCGTTTTTATCAAATCCGGCGGCTAAGCCGACAGGATTGTTAAAGCTCAGTCCCCACAAAGATTGTTCGAGGCGAGAATCTTGGACTCCCAAAGATTTCTGCAATCGCCAGAGCATTTGGCGGGTTGCGGGGTTTGACTGGGTTCTGGCTGCGAGTTCGAGAACTTGGAGAGTGCGGTTGTGCAGCCACTCGGCATCGGTTTTCAATACGGAAAACAACAGCGGGCGTACACTTGATTGATAAATATCCAATGATTTGTACTGGGGCAATTTACAAATTAGAAATGAGAAGGGAAATAAAAATATTCAGGAGCAGACAGTGAAGGCGAAGTTTTTACTTCAACTTTGATCGACTGTATCCAATGTTTTAGATTCAAGGATAAGTGAGACGATTATATTATAAGTTGATTCTTTTGCAATTTAATTTTTTGAATTTTTAAGTTGGTAATTTTAAATTAGATAAATGTGCGGGGAAGCTTGGAAATGGGGCAGCAGCAAAGACCAAAGGATTTAGACGAACAAATCGCGACGTTGGAGCGCGTTCTCCAAACTCTCCGAGAAGAGGAGAACGTTGAAGTGCTACTTTCGACCACACTCGGTTACTTGGAAACGGAATTTGACTGGCGGTTGATTTGGATCGGGTTGTACGATCGACAAGCCCACAGATTGTTCGGCAAAGGCGGCATAACTCCTAACGGCGACCTGTCTTTTCTCAAACAGCGGTTTGCCCTCAGTCCGGGGGATTTGCTCGAACAAGTGGTGATTCAGCTCCGGCCGGTGGGAGTTCCGGATTTGCGATCGGAAAGTAGAGCCGGAGAATGGCGCAAAGCAGCTCAAACTTTCAATATTCAAGGCACGACTCTGTTTCCGCTCCGCTACAAAGACCGCTGCTACGGCGTGATTTTGCTCGGGACTGACCTGTGGGGAGCGTCGCCAAAGTCGGGGGAAAAAACGCAGTTGGCGATCGTATTTGGAGCGCTGGCAACTGCTCTTTACCAAATAGAAAAAGACTGGCAGCGACAACAAGTTAAACACCCAGATGAGTCTCTTTTAGCGCTGATTTCGCAGTTGGGGGAACTGCGATCGCTCGACCAATACTTGCAAGCGGTGGTCGAACAAACTCATGAATTTATCGAGCCGACGCGCACCAATGTTTATTGGTTCGAGCGAGAGCGGCGCTATTTTTGGCGCCGAGTCAGCAACCGCGAAGTTGCTCCGGGTTTGGGCGGGCCGAGCCGAGCGGCTTCGGGCATCACCGTTCAAGACTTGGGCGAATTTTATCAGGCTTTGGGCAGGGAAGAAATGGTTTGGATCGGTGAATCTCAAAGTTCTCTGAAAACTGAGCTGACGGGGCGGTTGATGCAGCAAATCCGCGCTCGCTCTCTGTTGGCTGCGCCGATTGTTTCGGAAGGGGAATTGTTGGGATTTTTGGCAGTCGAAGCCGGCGAACCCCGGATTTGGCAAGATAATGAAAAGCATTACCTGCGGGGAGTGGCGCAGTTAGTGGCTCTGACGGCTCCTGTGTCGGAGATGGAGGAGAAAATTCAGCAAATTGAGATCGATCGAGATTTAACTGCGGGAATAGCTCGCGCCATCTACAGCGATGCTGACTGGGAGGCGACTTTAAAAAATACCGCCGAACAGTTGTGCGAGCGGCTCAAATGCGAATACTTTTTGCTGCTGCTGTACGGCGAAGAACAAAATCGCTTTGAAATTGTCTGCCAAAATCTGCCCCGCAACCGCAGGTCAGTGCCGTCGCCGCTCAACGCCCTCGATGTGGCTGACGTGGGGCTGTTGCAAGAAAGCGAACCTGTGGCTATTGAAAATTGGGAGGAAGACGGGCGGTTGAGCGCTTGGCGGGAAGTGTTGGGGGAGGCGGGGGTGCGATCGCTTTTGGCATCGACCACGAGGGGGAAAAACAAAGAGGGAGAAAACCCCAATCTAAAATCGAAAATCGCCAATCGAAAATCGATCGAGGGTTTGCTGGTTGTCGGACACAATGCAACTCGCACTTGGAGGCGATCTGAGCAAGAATTAGTTCGGCTAGTGGGCCAACAGCTAGGATTGATCCTGCACTCCTGGCAGCAGAGTGCGGCAATCGACAAATATCAGCAATTTGAGCGATTGCTCAAATCGGGTTTGGCGGTTTTGCACCATTCTCCTGATGAGCAATCTGAGCAAGAGATATCTGCTGCTTCACCGACGATGTTCCCAGAGTTGCCGCTACAAAAGCTCGATCGTAACTTTGCTCAACACGTTTCCCAGACACTTTCCTGTCCTTTAGTCGCCCTAATTACTTGGAATCCGGGTCAGGAGGAAGGTTCCATCGTGGCGACGGTAGCTGCCAATCCCGTATTTGCCCTCAATCCCGAGGCGGTGATTCCTGTCAAAACAGATGCCTTGATCCAACAAACCCTGGCAGAAGCGGGCGTGCTGCAACAGAGCACGAGCCAACTGCCGCTGGCGACGAAGCGGTGGCTCCGCAGTCCGGGAATTGGCGAGATTCTGACGGTGGCGCTGCGGACTGCCCCAGAACACGCTCCGGCGGGCATTGTGGTGGCTGCGGACGCTCCGGGCCGCCAGTGGTCGGAGTTGTCGGTGAGTTTACTCAGCTCGATGGCGTCTCAGTTGGCTTGGTGGCACAGGTATTTGGCGGTGCAATCGGCAAGCGAGTCGCAGCGATTGGATCTGGAGCTGCTCAACTGGTACAAACAGCGCCGTTTTGAGGAGTTTTACCGCACTGTGGGAGCGGGGGTGAAGGAGTTGGGGGAGTTGAGTCAGTCGATTTTCCAGTCAGTGAAGGAACAAAAGGATGCTCTGAAAACTTTGCGCTACCAACAGGTTTTGCGACAAATGGGCAATGCTTTGGGGTCAACTCATTTGCTGCTGAAACAGGAACATTGGCGGCTGCAATTCGCACAAGATGCGGTGCCTGTGAGCGCTTGGCTGAGGAGATCGCTCGATCGAACGGCCTCCCTGGTCAAACAGTCGCAAGTCTTGCTGGAAGTACACAGAGAAACTGCTGTGTCGATGCCGGCGGGCCAGACTTTGAGCGTTCGCGGGGACAGCATCAAGCTCGATTTGATACTGTGCGAATTGCTGGCAGCGGCTTGCAGGCGCTCTGCTGTTGGCGCCAAGATTGAGATTCGCTCTCAGTTGTTGGGGGAAGGTTGGCTAGAATTGTCTGTGAGCGATAGCGGCGCGTGCGATCGACAGTTAATTGCTGCCTTCAACGGCGGTTCCGGGCCGGACATATTAGCCGTTTCTAGTTCCAATAGGTCGATCGTGCAAAATCTCTTAGTTTGTCAGCGAGCGGTACGCTTAATGGGGGGAAACTTTTCTATAGAAATGTTAGAAAACAATTTAATTGTGGCTCGTTTAGTGCTGCCCCTAGCCAATTCTTAAAATTCTGTACGGGTGAGTTCACCCTATCTGCAATTCACATACGAGGTATTTATAAACCAGCCCCTACCCAACTTCTAGCGGTAAAGTGCTTCAGGTGCACGCTACATAATTAGGTTCTGCCTCCAAGAGTGGATGATTGATATCAACTCCGTTTGATTGGGACTTGTATTAGATCGAGTTCTGTTAGGTCGTAAGATTAAATGAACCGCGAAGACGCAAAGAGCGCGGAGGAAGAACTGCACCTTCTTCTTTCTCTTCCTTCGCGTCCTTTGCGCCTTCGCGGTTTAATCATTTCGATGCAACCGGATGCGATATATAGCCATCCTAAATCATTTGTGAATTTCTTACTCCCTCCCCTTGATAAGGGGAGGGTTGGGGTGGGGTCAAAAATTTACGACTCCTGCAAGGATTGCTATAAAACCCAAGGTATTAAAAACCCTCTGCCTAAACCGATGAAGTAACAGTTTCCGCCGCCTCAGAACTCGGGAAAAACCTTTGAGTAATCCAAGCAGTTACAATATGAGAAAGCAATCCCATCGGCCCAGCAAAAAAACACAAAGCCAAAGAATGAACCGTCCAAACTCCTGTCCGCTGTCCTTCCAAATAAATCCAGCGCCCGACAAACAAGTCCATCACTAAAAAATGTATCCATCCCGTAGCCGCCGCCGTTTCCTCCCCCAGAAACTTAGCAATATCTGCTAGCTTGGGATTGGACAAAGCAGCCGCATTTTCCGCAGTCAGACTGCTACCAAACAAATATATGTACAAAACGGCGAGCATCGCAAACGGAATAAAGGAATTCATCACTTTTCGGGTAATTCCCCAGTTTGGTAATAAAATCATAATTGCCCAGAAAGGCACAACGAACAGATTACCGACATTAAAAATTAGTTCTGGTGTCATAGTTGGCTCTTGGCTCCTACGAATGCAATTCCATTAAGGATGTTAAGATTACTTTACACAATTTTTGCTTAAATTTCTCAAAACCCGACAAAAATCTCATTCACAAATGAAATAGAATTGCTGCTATACTTATCTAAAATTTTAAATCTCCCATCTAAAATCGATTAAGGCAGCACAGCCCATGACAACTTATAATAACTTTCCTGATTGGTGCCAGCAAAAAGAGAATCTCTCGCCCGACGCCAAACATACGGTAGAAATACTGTTGCAAATATCAGACACTTCCGAGTGCGATCGAGCCAACGCACTGCTTTCTAATACAACAGAACTTAACCTAAAAAATCTTCAAATTTCCGATATCAGCCCCCTCTCATCTTTCACTAAACTTACTAATCTTATCCTCGGCAGCAATCGAATATCTGACCTCGCTCCCCTGCAATCTTTAACCAATCTGAAAACTTTGATTATGGATGTCAATCAAATATCAGATATCAGCCCGCTTTCATCTCTAATAAATCTGACTCAACTCGTTCTCGATACCAATCAAATCTCAGCTATCAGTCCCCTAGCAGGGCTAACTAATCTTACCGCACTTGTCTTGTTTGACAACAAAATTTCCGACATCACTCCGGTGAAAAACTTAACTAACTTAAACGCGCTGATTCTCTACAACAATCAAATTTCCGATATCGCTCCTCTGGAAAATTTAACTGAACTCCAGACACTCTACCTTTACAATAATAAAATATCCGATATCACCCCGCTGGCTTCCTTAAAAAATCTCACTACGCTGTTTCTATTCGGAAATGAAATATCTGACATTACTCCGTTGAAAGCTCTAAATAACTTAAACAAGTTGGTTTTATTTCAAAATCAAATATCAGATATTACTCCTTTGACATCGCTCACTAATTTAATTGAACTCAACCTCGGGAACAATCAAATATCCGACATCACTCCGCTGAAGTCGTTAACTAATTTGACTGAACTTTATCTGTTCAACAACCCGATTTCGGATACCAGCGCGCTGCAAGCTTTAAATAATTTATTTTTACTAGACTTGTACAACAATCAAATCTCTGATATCAGTTCCCTGCAATCTTTGCAAAAGTTAACTACCCTGGACTTGCGCGGGAATCCCATTGTTAATAAAATTTGCCCTGTCAATCCTGAATCTATATGTCGGTTTTAATTAATTATTAAGACAGAGGCAAGATGGCAGTTTATAGAGTATAATGTTTAAGGTCAATATCAGGAGAAAGTGATGAGCGGACACGATGCTTTGATGTTAGGATTGCTGCTGTTGCCAGGTTTGGCTTTGTCGATCGCAATTATGGGCGCTTTTGCCGCTGGTGGATAATCAGTTTTGGGAACAGGCAGATTTTGTAAAAAGTAGTTTTTTCCTCGTTTTCCTCGTTCCCTGGCTCTGGCTGGGAACGCATTTCACTATTGCTCTGCCTCCTGTTTTTTGCAAGCGAGGCAGAGCCTCTGGAACTCGGTTCCCAGCCAGAGCCAGGGAACCAGTTAATTTCCCTTCTTCCTTCTTCCTTCTTCCTTCTGCCATAACTTACAAAAATTGTGCTGTCACATCCGAATTCACCAAAGTATTCGCGCACAAAATACCCGATGCTGCGACGGCGGGGACGCCAATTCCCGGCATGGTGCTGTCTCCCACGCGATACAAGCCTTTGACTGGTGTTTGCGGCCCGGGAAATGTGCCTTTTCCGGCGGCAATTGCAGGCCCGTAAGTTCCTTGATATCGGCGTAAAAATCGGGCGTGGGTTAGCGGTGTGCCGATCGACTCTAAGACTATCCGCGATCGCAAATCGGGTATAATTTTTTCTAAAGCTTGAAACAGAGATTGCGATCGCTCTTGCTTTTTCTGCTGATACAATTCGCCATATTCCCAACCTTCGTAAGGTTCCAATGTATAAGCATGAACGGCGTGATGTCCGGGCGGCGCCAGAGTTGCATCCCACACTGTAGGAATCGAAATCATGCAAGTATTTCCGGGTACTGTAATGTCAATCTTGCTGTCGTGAACGACGACGTGGTGGCCGGTCAAACCTTCGAGTCCTTCGGATTTAATTCCTAAATGCAGGTGCATGAAACTGTCTACTGCTGGCATCGACAAAGCGTTTTTTCGGTAGCTTTCCGGCAAATCTTCAGGGCGCAGTAATTTTGTATAAGTATCCCAGATTGTGGCATTTGAAATAACGATTGGGGCGCGGATAATTTCGCCATTTTTCAAGCGAACGCCCGTGGTTTTGCCCGCTTCAACTAATATTTGCTCGACCGGAGCTCCCAGGCGCAATTTTCCTCCCCAGCGCTGCAAGCCTCTCACTAAAGCATCGACGATCGCACCGCTGCCACCTACAGGATATTCGATCGCACAGCGCGATCGTTCGCCAATCATAAAAGCTATTTCCGGCGCGACAGTTCCGTGCGCTTTCAAACCCGACAGCAAAAAGCACTCCAAATCGATTAAACGCCGCACCCAAGGATCGCGCACATCCCGATCCATCAAGGAACCGGCTGAACCGGCGATCGCACCTACTAGCGGCAACAGCTTCAGCAAAGCAGGCGAGTACCGAGACAGCAAAACAGGTATCAACTGCCAGTCGGATCTCAGCGCTAAAGCCGGAATTCCACGCAAAGCTTCATACAAAACTAATAAATTTTGTTGAAATTGCTGCAATTCTACAGCACCTTGCGGTGCGAACTTAGCTACAGCATTTAAGTAACTTCTGGCATCAGCATAAATCGGTAAACTTCCTTCTGGAAAATGGTAATGCCCCAGCGGATCGTAGGAAATTGCTGCGATCGATTCCTCCAAAACATCAAAAACTTGCCGCAAAGGATTAAACGACTGCGGGTCAGTCAAACCGCAATAAAAAGAAGGCCCCGAATCAAAGTGAAATCCCCGGCGCGAAAAGCTGTGAGCTGCCCCGCCCGCTATGATGTGGCTCTCGCAGACGAGCACCCGCTTGCCGTAACGAGCTAGCATCGAGCCGGCGACTAAGCCCCCAATACCGCTGCCAATGACGAGCGCATCAAAGTCTTGCATTTATCAAATGTGGTATAATTGTATTATTTCTTGCTGAGTGTTGACAGGGTATTTTTATGGGAGGAAAACTATGAAAGCTTTATCTATTTTAGATGAAGTTGTTCGCGAATTAGAACAAGACGTGAATCTCTCGCGCATTAAAAAAATAATATTTTTTGCTTGTAAAGAGTCCTGGGAAAACGATCCGGCCCAACTCGCCAGCGCAGATGTAAGGCTTTTAATTGAAGAGCTGTGCGCCAAATACAGCAGGTTAGAAGATATTGAAGCAGTTTTAAATAATATAGTCTCTAAGGTTAATAAAAAAACCGAGTATGCTTTAGTAGCAGACCTCATAGTCTGTCAACTTAGCAGGCTGTATGAATTTGAAGATTTCACCAAATTAGAAATAAACATATCTAGTTTTGGCGGTCAGGAAGCTCCCGCATTTGAAGAGCACTTTAGTTCGGAAGTACCCAGCAGCGAAGAAAGAGCAAGAAACCCCGGCAAATTATTTGATGTCCGACAAAAAATTTTGCAGCAAACAAATCCGCTGAGGGCGAAAATCCTAATTTTTTCTACTCTTTATCACGAGTTTACTTTTAGCGATCGCGACTGGCTAATGCTGAAAACTCAAGAACTTGACAATCTACTGCGACAACTGTTTAATGTCTGTGGCAGCCTAGCCGAACTGGAATCTCGATTGTACACAACTGCTAGCAATCTCGACAACAGAGATGAAAACGACCAAGCTGCAAGCGTAATCATCAAAGCGATGAATCCTTGTTACGCAAAAATGCAACAGGAAGAACCGGATGAAGCCGATTCTTCGGCTAGTGAAGATTACGATCAGACACATTTAAACAACAGTGTTTATGAAGAGAGCGAGCTGGTGGACAGGCGCACCGATTATTTTGATCCAGGCGAGATTACTCACATCCTTCAAGCTGCTCCACCTCACTATCATTATGACCCCCAAAAGAGTTACTTAGTGCCGGACACTGCAGAAAATGTACAGTTTAAAGAACCCGAAACCAGCCATAATTATGCTACTGATTTCAGACAGGAAATGGTAGAAACATTCCCCGTTGCAGAAATGCCGACTATTATCGAAATTTTAGAACCTGCGGCTCCTGTTATTATAAATATTAGCGATTCCATCAAACGCAAGTTGGAATTGGAAGAAGAAATGACAGAATTAGTCAGTCAAAGTGCTAACTCCGCAACGGTGCAAATAGAAAATATATTCACCCAGTTAGAAGCTGCTTTGAACGGAAAATTTTCTACGGGAAGTGCAGAGGAGCGTTTATACTGGAAATATAAAAACCTCAGAGAGTATGTAGGGAAAGTTCAGAAGTTTACCGATAAATTGCTGGAAATTTTGAGCGAATTGGAGTCGAAAGAAAGCGGTAAATATCCTTCGGAAATCCCAGAAAACCTGAGCGACGATATTTCAGAAATACCGCAGGAAAACTCTAGCCATAAAGCAAATCAGTATCAGCTTCTGGAAATGGCAAAGCAAGGCAAACCAAAGGCGATCGCCCAATTGATTAATCAATTGCTACAGCCTAAAGGAATTGTTGCTACAGCGGGATTTAAAGATGGTTGGCTCCATATAATTCTGGAGTCTGCTGAAGTACCAAACCAACAGGCGACAGCTACCTACATTCACAAAAAACTGTGTACTTTAAAATCCAAATATCTTACTCATGTGAAAATTCACGGGCGACAGTTAGGTAGCAAAACTGTTTTTTGGACTCAGGAATTTGTCAATCAAACTCATTAAATGCCCCGACTCAAGTCTGAGGCTACACCAACTAAGTCGGCCGGCGTCAACTGAAATTCAATAAATTTCATCAAATTTCTCAGACTCAAGTCTGGGGCTACAAAAACTAAGTCCGCCTGCGCGAACAGAAATTTAAGCAGTCTAGAAATAGCAGATTGTACCTAATTAACAACAAAAACAAATATGAATGCCAGCGAAATTTTAAGGCGATATACATCAGGAGAACTAGATTTTCAAGGTATGAATCTCCGAGGCGTATACCTGAGCGGTGCCGATTTAATTGGCGTCAATTTAAGCAGTGCTGACCTCTGCGGTGCAAACCTAGCGATGTCATATCTAAGCAGAATTAACCTTCAGCGCGCAAATTTAACTAATGCAAAGCTGTGCGGTGCTAACTTAAATCAAGCAAACTTGAGCGGAGCAAATTTGTCCGATGCAGACTTCCACGGAGCGACTTTGCAAGGTGCAGACTTTCGCAAAGCTAACATCTCTTTGGCAGTTTTCATTGATGCAAATTTGAGCGATGCAGATATGCGAGGTGTGAATTTGCAAGGTGCAGATTTGCGCGGTGCGTGCTTGCGGGGTGCAAATTTGCGGAAGGAGCTGCGGCTTTTTGAGGGTGCAAATTTGCGGGGTGCAAATTTGCAAGGTGCAGATTTGCGGGGCGTCAATTTGCAAGGTGCAGATTTGACTAAAGCTAATCTCAGTCACGCTAATTTGACTGAAGCATTTCTGGGAGAAGCAAATCTGACTCAGGCAAATTTGAGCGAAGCTATTTTAGATGGCGTATTTTTGACGGAAGCAACTTTGGTAGAAACAAATTTTTCCTGGGCTGTAATGGCCAATGCTAAGTTGGAAAGAGCTGTGTTACTTGATGCTGAATTGGCTGGCGCTAATTTGCGCGGTGCATTTATGACTGATGTTAAGTTGAGCAATGCTAATTTAATCATGGCTGACTTGAGTCGAGCTAATTTGGTGCGGGCTGATTTGAGTCGAGCTAATTTTAATCAGGCAAATTTGAGTGAAGCTGATATGACTGATGCTTACCTGGCTAGAACAGATTTGCGGGAGACAATTTTGCACCGCACAACTTTGATTAGGGCAGATTTGAGCACTGCTAATTTATCAGGTGCTCAGTGGCGCGGTACAATTATGCCGAATGGAGAAATGCACGGGTAATTACTTGTAGTAGCAATTTAAGGCTGTCACCAAAAGATTTAATCTTCGACCCTGTGATTTAACAATTATGAGTAAAAATGAGCTGGGTAGGAGAGCCGTCATTAATTTAATAGTTAAGGCCATTTTGTAGCATTCACAACAGGAGGGCAATGCTGTGTTAGATACAGGAAAAATTTTACAAGAACGTTATCAATTGCAACAGCGTTTAGGACGCACAGCGGCCGGTCATCAAACTTGGCTAGCAGTGGATTTAGAGTCTCAAGAACAGGTGACGCTGAAAATGTTAGCTTTTAGCCCGGAAATGCACTGGGAAGAACTCAAGCTTTTTGAAAGAGAAGCACAAGTTTTGCAGGCGCTGAATCATCCCCGCATTCCTTGCTATCGAGATTATTTTTCCCTGGAACGGGAAGCTGGAGCAGGATTGCCTTGGTTTGGGTTAGTGCAAGATTATATTCCAGGATTTTCACTTCAGGAATTGTTAGAAAAAGGCAAGAAGTTTTCAGAAAAACAAGTACGAAAAATTGCCACTGAAGTGCTAGAAATTTTAATTTATTTGCATGAATTAAGCCCCCCAGTTTTGCACCGAGATATTAAGCCGAGTAATTTAATTTGGGGGGAAGATCAGCACGTTTATTTAGTAGATTTTGGTGCGGTACAAGCTCAAGCGGCGGTGACAGGTGTAACGTTTACAGTGGTAGGAACGAGTGGCTATGCACCCTTAGAACAGTTTTGGGGGCGGGCGGTGGCGCCTTCGGATTTGTATGCTTTGGGAGCTACTTTAATTCATTTGTTAACGGGGATGACTCCTGCGGATTTGCCACAAAAAGATTCTCGGATTCAGTTTAGCGATCGCGTGAGTGTGAATCCCAGTTTGGTAAGCTGGATTGAGAAGATGACGGAAATCGCCTTAGAAAAGCGTTTCAGCAAGGCTAGAGACGCTTTAGCAGCTTTGAAATCTGGAAACATACAAGGGGCTAATCTTCAAACTGCGACTGTTCGGAAAATTGCTAAACCACCTCACAGTCGCATTCAAGTTAGCAAATCAGCGACCGAGTTAAACATTAAAATTCCGTCTACTTTAGTCAGAAAGCCTTTTTTATGTGCTTTTTTAATAGGAATATTCATTCTACTGTTATTTGTGTCGCTCCCCTTAGTATTTTGGGAACAAAATTTTCGTACTGGATTAGGATGGTTTACGATTATAGCAAGTATCTTACTTAAGATTTTGGGCAATGGTACTAAAATTACATTTAACAGGAACTACTTTAAACTGGAACATCAGATATTTGGTTGGAGTTATTTAGGACAAAGGGGGGAAGTTTCTGAGATTTTGGGTGCTTTTATATACAATACTTCTGGGGGGAATCAAATCAAAATTCGTTCAGGCAACTATACAGGAACTTACTTTTATGTCTTAGCGAACAATTTGAAAGAGGTTGAGGCGGCTTGGTTAGCGCAAGAAATTCAAGATTGGTTAAATTTAAGATAAATTTTTGTAGGCCGAAGCCTTGGTAATTAATTTTTTTGTATAATAGACACCTTGCCACAAAAAATGGGTGACACGCTCCCTTATAGGATGTCTAAAATACAGCAGATTCCAGGTTCATTAAGTACAGTAGCAACTGCTTGTAAACCAGACTGCTTGATGAAAAAAATGATGCTACTTTAAAAGAGTTATGCCAAGGCTTTCAAAAAAAGACCCCTATCAAAGTCAGTATATCTTAATTACGCGATCGCCTAAAAAACATTGAATTTTAATTCAAATATCCCTTCACAGGCAAAACGATCGCAAACTCAGTGCCAACTCCAGGCTCGCCATTCACCTCGATGCTGCCGCCATGTTTTTCTACCGCAATCTGGTGGACAATTGCCAACCCCAATCCTGTTCCTTTGCCCACACCTTTTGTCGTGAACAAATGGTCGAATATCTGCTGTTTAACTTCCTCTTTGATGCCAGTGCCGTTATCAGCAATGTTAATTTTAATGTACCCTTCGCCGACTATATCCGTGCAAATCGTGATGCGGTTGGGATTAGCGGTAATTTCGCTAAAACTGCGTCCTAAATTTGACTCTTCTAAGGCATCAATCGCATTGGCGAGCAGGTTCATGAAAACTTGATTTAATTGACCGGGAAAACATTCGATTTTAGGGAGATGGCCGTATTTAGTTATCACTTCGATCTGCGGGCGGTGTTCGTTTGCTTTGAGGCGGTGTTTCAAAATTAAAATAGCGCTATCAATGCCTTCGTGAATATTAAAAGGAACTTTGTAGTCTTTGTCGCCTCGGGAGAAGGTACGCAAACTGTTGCTGATGCTGCAAATGCGCTCGCACCCAAGTTGCATTGAATCAATCATCTTCGGTAAATCTTCCAAAAGATAATCGAGGTCTATCTCTTCGGCGTGGTCTGCTATTTCCGATTGTGATGCAGCGGAGCGATACAATTCTAAGTGTTCTATAACATCTTCTAAACTTCTTTTACCTTCGCTTAAATTCCCAGAAATAAACCCTATCGGATTGTTGATTTCGTGGGCGACTCCGGCGACTAAGTTGCCCAAAGCCGACATTTTTTCGTTTTGTACGAGTTGCAGTTGCGCTTGCTGTAAATCTTTTAAAGTTTGTTCTAGCTGTTGGTTTTGCTCTTGCAAAAGTTCCGCTGCTCGCTTGCGATCGGTGGCATCAACACCCAAACCAATAATCCCGATCGTCTCACCTTGGCAATTTTTTAGCTGCACTTTCGTGATTTCTAAATAGTGTAGTTTACCGTCAACAAATCTGATAGATTCGCTGGAGTAATGCGGCAAATCTTGGGCAAGGCAGGCGGCATCTGAAAGCAGACACCCCGCTGCATCCTCTCCCAGTATATCTTTGTAATGATCGACAGCTAGGAAACCGCTCACAGGCACGCCCACATTTTGAGAAAAGGTTTTGTTCAAAAACTGTACTTTACCACTGGGATTAACCATCCAAATCCAAATCGGAGCGACATCAAGAATTGCTTGGAGCATTTTTTTCTGATCGGCAAGCTGAGCTTCGGTTCGGCTAATTTGTACTAGCGATCGCTCTAATTGTTGGTTGTAATCCTGATATTTTTTATATAGCAGAGCATTTTGCAAACAGATGGCGGCCTGGGAACACAGGAGATTGAGAAGTTGCAGGCGATCGCGGGTAAAAACTTTTGCGGTTAAGCGATTTTCCAGATACAAAATGCCGACTAAGTTGCCTCGATCGAGAATCGGCCAACACAACAGGCTCTGCGGTTGGTATTTCAGGATGTAGGAGTCGGAATCCCAATCATGTTGTTGAGCGAGATCCCGAACAATCACAGGTTTCAATAAATTTTTAACGCAGTCAACAATTTTGAGGGGCAAGATATCGCTATTTTCATTGAGTGTTGCGGATGATAAGTCGATCGCCCACTCGAGTCCCGAATTGTCGAGCGCGCTGGTAGCCGCGATTTCCCATTGATTGCCGTTTGACAAAATCAGCGCTCCTTTGTCAGCTCCTGTATTTTTCATCCCCAGTTGCATCAGTTTGGCAATTAGTCGATCGAGTTCTCTTTCACTAGAGAGCACTTGACAAGCTTTGAGCACTGTTGAAAAATTTCCGAAATCTGAGACGCTCGCTGAAACAGACGGATGAATGGATGGATGAATGGATTGATGAAGCGATTGATTTTGCCCAGCAGGTGTTGGAAAATTTGCTAATGGATGTTCAGAGAGTTTTGCGGGTTCTAAAATCGGTTTTAATAATTGAGGATAACGTTTTTCTAAGTCATCAATTTTGGATCGATCTCCCCAACGGACATAGCAATCATAGGCATCTATCATGTAGAGTCTGGCAATTTTTTCCCTTCCTAAGGACAGGTAAAACTTAGCAGCGAGTTCGCAAGCAAGAGCTTCTTCATTGACATATTCGTTAGCTTTAGCTCCGGTAATAGCTCGATCATAAAGCTCCATGGCTTCTGCTGTCTGTCCCAAAACACCCAGCAATTCTGCCTCAACCAGATCGAACTTGTGTTGGTAATTGATCGGCGTATGGTGCGCGAATTCTTTGAGTTTTTTCTGACTAGCCCCAACGCGCTTCAAGATTTGTTGGCGCTCCGCCGGTGTGGCATCTGCATAGATTGCCAAATCTGCCAGCGCATCATAAAAGTCGTGCATCATCGTTACTAGCATCAAAACACAATTCCCAAGATAAGGTTTGCCTCCATTTCCCCTGTCGATTGGCGGCGGATTACGGCTCGAATATATCGCGAATCCGTGGCCTTTTTTGGTTAAAATTTATACACCTCCATTTGGCAGCTAACAGTCAAGATTAATTGAAAGATTGGAAGGTTTAATGTATTTGTAAATAACCGATCTGCGTTGGAGTTCGTCGAGAATGTCTGTTCGGTTGAGGACTATTTCTACCGATCCCATGAACGGTCGCTAATGCAACTTTTTTGGATTGTAGCAGCACCGCGTCCCGGAAATCCTCCCCCACAACGAGGTAGGTTTGAGAATTTTAGCGGCGGGTTGTCGGTCTTTCTCGCGCACGAACCGATCGATCGCTGATCGAGAATGTGTTTACAATTGCGCGATCGGGCGATCTCCAGGCATTACCGTAGTCAAATCTACTGCATTTATTATTGCGTCCATATCGGCTGACCTCAACTCCGAAATTAGCTTGACAAAACTTAGTGTATCTATCTTAGGGCATAAACCGCATAATTTTTTATCACCCGCTCGAAAATTCCAATTATTCTGTTAATGAACAACATTTTATACTTTGGCAATCGCGATTAAAGCTTTTTACTTACGTATAAGTTTCTGCTGTTAATCTCAAATGCGATTCAATGAACGCGAAATACCGTAGAAACACTGCGTTATCATATATTGAAAAATACAATGGGTAATTAATTGAATTTAATAGCTCGATCGCCCAAATTTCCGCTACGTCGGTCAAAAAGTTTTTATCTTAAAAAATCCAAATACAATCTATAGAAATTATAAAGAATCCGTCGTGAAAAAAGTGGCATTCCAGTCCCCCCTAGAAAACGACAGGGACGTTGGATTGTGCTGAAACCTGAAACCCCCCTCCACTCTACTTCCGGCCTAATAGCCCTCCCAGGGGTTAAAACTCAATCAAATATTAATAGGCAGTAGTCTTCACAGGACCGAAAGCATCCAGGATACAAGCCCCCGGATTGATTCCTTCGCAGACTCAGGACCCAGAAATAAAAAACGTGTATCCGATGAAAGTTGCCCCCCGAATTTATCCGTGGGGTCAATGCTTCAATTCTTTAATCTAAAATCTAAAATCTAAAATCGATTGATTTTACCTAGATTCCGACAGGGGTTAAAACCCCTGTCGGAATCTAGCTTCCCGAAAAGGAAACAGCGTTATTTGAGATTAGTCGTCTGTCGCTCTTTCAGGCGCTCGTTGAGTTCAGTCAATATCTCGATTCACTTTCTAGCAAATATTGTCTGAGGCATCTTGAGCATTCTATCTTGCATCTCGTGCTGCATCATTGATATTTTCTTGGCCGCCGCTGGTATTATATCTCAGAGACTCAGTACCCTCTGCTGCTCTTTCTTTTGCTCCCTGCGTGGCTTCTTTAACAACATCTTTTGCTCCCTTCAAGCCTTCGCGAGTGTTTTCTTTAAGATTAGAAAAGCCTTGTTTGGTTTTGTCGCCAAAGTTATCAGCTTTGCGCTGGGCGGTGCGAGCATCTTCCTTCACCTTTTCCCCAATTTGGCCTAGTTTCTCAGGTGCGTCATCCGCTACCCGCCGCACATTTTCACCTACATTGTTGCTAGATTTCGTGTCAATGCGGTGCTGCGCTTGCTCTTTGAGAAGCTCAGCTTTTGCTTCTGTGGTGGTCATCTTTTGGTTTCTGGGATCGACCTCGCTGTAGTCGTTCATCCCGCCTTTGAATTCGGACGTTACAGCCCCTGAAGGCACTTCTTCTCTAATGTTGTCTGCAGTTTTTCCTACCCTCGCATCAGCCTGTCCTGCCATCACATCAGTTTTTCCTGCCGTCACATCAGGGCGGCTACAGGCTGTACTCACTAATACTAAAATGCCAGCCAGAAACACTGTTAAGATTTGTACAGCTCGAATTTTTTTCACAAATGCAGTTAGTCTGTTCATAAAAATGCTCCTTTCTATTGTGAGATGCTCAAATGCCTTGTGGCTTTGTAGATGTCTAGCCGTACCAAATTAGGCACTTAAACATTTTTTAAGTATACGAATAGAAATCGTAGCTTTTCATCTATCCCAAGTTACATTCCTCAAGTTATAGTAGAAGGAAGAAGGAAGAAGGAAGAAGGGTCTTCGGCTTTTCGAGCGGATAGAAATCAGCAATCAGGAAGAAGGAATGGACAATCCTCAATCTTCTACCAATTATTAAAAGTCGCAGCACCCCGCACCGGAGAAGGCAAAGTCGTTTCCATACATAGCTGTTTGGTTCTCCATGCGCGCACTATGTTGAAATATTGTGCGTGTTCGGCTCCAAAAAAAACCTTCTAGTCAGGAACTAGAAGGAAGGTGGTGTATGATCTCAAGTACAACAAGGTCTTTAATCGCAATTGTGGCGGCACATCCCGATCGCACACATCTGTCTAATGGCTGAAAGTATGTGCACACTTACTAAGCATTTTGAATCGCTGTTTTTAAACTCTTGCAGAATTTCCCGATAGCCTCTAAACCCTGTTCTGGAGTTCCTTCAGCCAAGCGTTTGACAAAAGCACTGCCAACAATCGCAGCATCTGCACCCCATTCTTTCACTTGGCGAGCGTGTTCAGGTTGCGATATACCAAACCCGACGCCGATGGGTTTGTCGGTGACGGTACGGAGTTCTTGCAGCAATTCTTTTGCTCTCGTTTCTAAGCCTTCGCGTACTCCCGTAACCCCCGTCACACTGACTAAGTAAATAAATCCTTGAGACTGACGGGCGATCGCTTCTATGCGACTTTTGGGACTGGTGGGAGCAACTAATAATGTTAGTTCAATCCCTAGTTTGTTGGCAGGTTGGATGAGAGTGTCTGCTTCTTCTAAGGGCAAGTCGGGTACAACCAATCCCTGAACTCCGGCACTTTTGATTTGCTGCAAGAAGGTTTCTATACCTCGGTACAAAATCGGGTTGTAGTATGTGAAGAGAATGATGGGCGATCGCAAATTCGGACTAACTTTCGCTACCATTTCCAGCACCGAATCTAACCGCGTTCCCCGCTGTAAAGCCCTTGTAGCAGCGGCTTGAATCACCGGTCCGTCAGCTAGCGGGTCAGAATAGGGAACGCCAAGCTCGATCGCATCTGCACCGTTATCATCCAAAATTTGCAATGCTTTAGCAGTTGTCTCCAAGTCTGGGTCGCCAGCAGTAATAAAAGGAATCAATGCACATTGGTTGTTTTTGCGTAACGTTTCAAAACAATTAGAAATAGTCATTAGTTATTAGTCATCAGTCATTGGTTATCAGTCATCATACATAGGATTTCCCCTCGCTCGAGCGCAATCAAATTTGTTTGTAGTGAGGAATTACTTCCTCATAAAACTACCTCGGACTGAAGTTTTCACTACAAACCTATCGCGCTTATTTTAGGGAACGTGATATCAGTCATCAGTCATTAGTTAGCCGTCAATATTACTATTCATGAGTTGTTATTCCCAGTCATTAGTTCCGAGTTTATTGCTAATAACTAATCACTAATAGCTCACTAATAACTAATAACTGAGAACTAAGGACTATGGACTAATTATCTTTTTCTTGCTCAATTTCGGCTTGAAGTTTGGCTAATTCTTCAGGAGTGAGTTCATCCAGTTGCTTCTGCAAGACAGCTTCTTTGTAGTCTTGCAATTGCTGGCTGTAGGTCATATTTTGAGTCAGTGCTCGAAATAAATAAGTCACCAGCCAGCCAATCAAGCCGGCGACCAAAAATAACTGACTCCAAATCCCTGCATTCATGCTGTCGAGTCCGGCGAATTGCAGTAGCAAGTAGACCAACCCACCTGCTACAAAAAAGCCGATACTGATTCCAATTACGTCAATACGTCGCATTTAGGCTTCTATCTGCCGCCGTTTGGGCCGAAAATTCAAAAACGGAGCTAGGAGAAACATACCTGGGAAGAAGAAGAACATCAAGAAGTACATGAAGCCGCGCTCAAAAGAGGTAGCGACGTACCAGCGGCTGTTCAGGTAAGCGTAGGTGGCCGCGGGTACTACCAGGAGGTAGGCTCCTGCCAAGACGGCGTAAAGCAGTAAGGTAATATACATAGATTTGCTTTAGGGGAATAATAACAGGGGTAAGTCGGTTGACACGCTCCGTTAGCTGGTTAACTATTGTACCGCTTGGGGAGATCCAGCGCGACTTTTGGGAATTTTTTGATTAGGGGTTGCGTAAATTGTGGTTTTGGCTGTAGAATAAAAGGCTGTTGCTCTTAGTGGCTCAAAACCACAGCAGCTTGACCAAAGGGGGGCGTGGCGGAATGGTAGACGCTACGGACTTAAAATCCGTTGACCCGAAACGGTCGTGTGGGTTCAAGTCCCTCCGCCCCCATAAAAATCTCGGAATTATACCTTGCAAGCGATCGGCAAGTGCGATCGTCCCCGTAAACAAAAACGAAGTCGCCCCGCGTTATCAACTGAGGCCCATCTAAAATTTTACAGTCAAGTTTGATGAAATTCTGGTGGGGTGGGCGTCCCGCCCCACCAGAATACAATCTAGATTAGTAACAGCTTATTACGCAGCAACTGGCAAAGTAATCACAAATTCCGTGCCCTGTCCTATTTGAGAATTTACCTCAATTTTGCCTTGATGCTTGGCAAGGATTTGATAGGAAATAGCCAATCCTAATCCAGTACCTTTGCCGATCGACTTTGTAGTAAAAAATGGGTCAAATATCTGTTGGGTACTGGCGGACGCAATTCCCGACCCGTTATCCCGAATCTTGACGGTGACAGTATTGTCGGCCGTAATTTCCGTGCTAATCCAAATCGTTGGCGAATAGCCTTTGTCTTCCTTTTTCACCTCCTCCAGCGCATCTATTGCATTACTAATAATATTCATAAATACTTGATTTAGTTGCGCAGGATAGCACTCAAGCGCAGGCAACTTACCGTATTGTTTAATAACTTGAATACCTTGTTTGAGTCGGTGATTGAGAATGACGAGGGTGCTATCTATTCCTTCGTGAATGTCGGCAGATCTCATTTTTCCGTCATCCGATCGCGAAAAATTCCGCATGGATACGACAATTTCGCGAATGCGATCGGCTCCCATTTTCATCGAAGAGAGGGTTTTTGGTAAATCTTCTCTGAGAAATTCGAGTTCAATGTCTTCGATGCGCTCTAGAATGGCATCTGGTGGGTTGGGATAGTATTCTTGATAGAGAGTTACCAAACCTGCCAAATCTTCGATGTATTGGTTGGCATAGTCAATGTTGCCGCCGATGAAGTTGACAGGATTGTTGATTTCGTGGGCTATCCCTGCAACCATTTGACCGAGAGATGACATTTTTTCGGTCTGAATTAATTGGGATTGAGTTTGTTTTAGTTCTTGTGTATACTCGCTAACTCGCTGAATCAATTGATTGAAAGACGCAGCTAAAACTCCGATTTCGTCGTCTGTTGTGACTGGTACTTGCAGGTTAAAATTTGATTCGCGAGTGACTTGCTGAGCCACATTAGTAACGGTTTCGATGGGTTGGGCGATCGCACGGCTGGTTTTGTCCGCTAGCGTGGCGGCGATGAGTGCTGAAATTAGCATACTCCCGAGAATAATTCGGTTTCGCAAACTTCCAGCTTCTTCTAATGCTTGGGTTCCTTGCTGTTTGTGAATTTCTACTGTAGAAATTAAGTCAGTTAAACTTTGAGCCAGGTTATCTAGTAGGATCGCCTCTTGGCCGGTGCTATTCCTCAACATTTGTAGCTGTGCGGAGTCAATGCTGTTGGGGGGTAAATTCCAAACTTCCGCTTCTTTTAACTGCAATTTAATTAGCTTACCGTAGTAATCAATGACGAGGGCAGATTTCTTCAAGAGAGCCTGCAATACTGCCTCTTCTGTTGCTAGTCTCTTGGGATTTTCTCGTGCGAAAGATTCAATTTCTGAAATCAGGATTTTCGCCTGATTGATTTGCCCGAAAAACCGCTCTTGTTCGTATTTCAGCGCCACAGTGTTTCCCAAAACGGCTGGCAATCTCGCCGCGTGCGATCGGGCTTCAAATACGGTATTTTGCAAATTTTGCAGCAGTTGCTGCTGCTGCCCAGCAACATTCACCTGAACTAAAGCTTGCTTGCGAAAGTAGTCTCCCAATCTCAGTCCCGCACCAGTTCCCAAAATCGCTATGCTGATAGCTAAAGCATAGCCATAGCTAATTTTTTGGCCGATCCGCAAATGGTTGCATCCTGCCTTTAGCCCAGTTAGATTAATAGTTGAATTCGGCAACAAATGTTTTTGAGCACAGTGTTCTTGCTCTACCTTGCTATTTTTGGACTGACTGTGGGTAAATAATAACATGGGAAGTTCCTCCCAAACAAATTAGGAGTAATTGAGCAAAGAAAAGCAGAATGCACTTATGCTGAAGGCGGAAAGCTGTTTTGACTGTTTAATTTTGAATTTGGAAATCTTTAACTCAAAACTTAACTCTTCCCCTATTATCTCTGTTTTTATACTAGAGTGTTTGTGATCTCTATCAACACTCTATGTGATTATACGCAAATTTACAAAACTTATGATGACAACGATTAGTATTTTTAGTCAGTTGGGACACAAGGCCCAACTACGGGTTCTCCCCGTTTTTCTTTTTTTGCCAGTTCTAGGTTTAATTCCAGCACTTTTGCTAAAATATCGTCGCTGTCAGTAAATCCGTAAGCTTGCATTACTTCGCGATCGAGCTTAGCATGAAGTTTATAAAGTTGATTGGTTGGCTCATTAAAAAAAAGTTATAAAGTAGAGTAATCCTCCACTGCTTTGCTGACATTTGTGGACTGCGGTACAGTGAAGTAGTAAGAGCGAAGTGCGATCGCCTCTCTCATTTTTAAACATTTTCCATTTTAATAGTGTAGCAGGTTAAATGATGCTAAAGTCTCAGTATGAAAAATATCCTGTCGGCGAAAAACACACTTTAGCCGTCCGGGAGAATTTCGGAAGTGCCAAAGTGTATGGACAAAATGCACAGTCAGTGCTTAACAAAGCTACTGGATTTATCAATGCTTACGATTTTACGCTAAATCCCTACCGCGGTTGTCAGTACGGATGCAGCTATTGTTATGCTGCTGCTTTTAGCCCTAATTCACAGATGCGGCAGGATTGGGGAAATTGGGTAATAATCAAGCAAAATGCCGCAGAAGTTTTACAAAAAGAGTTGCAAAGTTGGTACAAGAAAAACCCAGAGCGCTCACCTAGCATTTACATGAGTAGTGTCACCGATCCATATCAGCCCATTGAATCTAAAGAACAACTAACTAGGCACTTGTTACAAGTGATGGTTCCCTATCAACCGACGCTGGTTATCCAAACTAGAAGTCCTATGATAACTAGAGATGTCGATATTTTACAGCAATTTCAGCGGTTGCGAGTTAACATGAGCATTCCCACTGGTAGCGAAAAAGTGAGGAAAGATTTTGAACCCAAATCGCCGAGTATTCCTGCGAGACTCAAAGCTATTGCCAAACTGAGATACAGTTTTCCTTACCGAGAAAATTGCGATGTCAGATTTTCGATAACTGTGACGCCACTACTCCCTACCTTACCGGAAGATGAAGCTGATTTTATTAGCAAGCTGGAAGTTGCTGATCGGGTAGTGATTCAGGATTTTCATGCTAGCAACGCGCGATCGCTAATTGCGTCAACTCGCGAGGAAGCATTAGCTCTTAAACAAAAGTACGCTTGGTGGTACAATACCGAACAACAAAGTTATCGCAAGTTTAAAAATAAATTAATTGCGATGCTTCCGGGAGTTGAAATTATGGAAGGCAAAGAGGGATTTGGCTATGAGTAATCCGCTAGTAAATTGGTGGCGTTCTCATAAGTTTAACGAAGCCGTTAAGAGTCAAAATAATCGAGTTGCCAAACAACTGTTAAAACAAATAGAAAATTCCGGGGCAAAACTCTCATGGCAGCAGAAGCTATTTAAAGAGCGCCTACAGCTTGAGAAGTTATTGCAGCAAAAAAATGACCGCATCAAAGAAGCCGATCGCCATTTAGAAGAATTAGAAATGCAACTACAGCACTTTGCGTGACTAAGAGGTACAGTAACAGCAGTGAGCAAAATAATTTTTGATTTGCTTAGTTGAACATAA
>NZ_JAUBQE010000071.1:0-27489 GCF_036701115.1 Microcoleus sp. Pol1C5
TCTAGGGAGTAGGGTTTCATTTTTCTCTTTCTTATCACCTCTACTATTGTACCTAATCGTTAAGCAAAGTGCTGTATAAGTCTTGTCTGAGCTTCACAGATTTTAAGTAGGATTCCGCTACGTCTAAAAACGGTTTTATCTAAGATGGTAAGTATTGCCCACCCTAATTTTTGCAACTAATTTTTGTTAGTTAAAGGAATAGCGATCGCGAATTCCGTTCCCTTTCCTGGTTCGGAGACGCATTCGATTTTTCCGCCGTGTCTCTCTACTATAATTTGGTAAGTTATTGATAAGCCGATTCCCGTACCTTTGCCTACTTGTTTAGTAGTATAAAATGGATCGAATATTTTCCGTCGGACTTCTTCTTTCATTCCCGATCCATTATCTGAAATCCGAATTTCGGCCATTTTGCCCTCAATTTTAGTAGCAATCTGAATCGTCGGAATGAAATATATATCCTTAGAATTCGGCAACGACAGCTTCTCTTCCAAAGTATCGATCGCGTTGTTAATTAAATTCATAAAAGCCTGGTTTAATTGTCCTGCATAACACTCGATCGCTGGTAAATATCCATATTTTTTCACAATTCTAATTTCCGAGTGATGCGAGTTAGCTTTTAAGCGATTTTGCAAAATTAATAGCGTACTATCAATGCCTTCATGGAGATTTACTTTTTTGCGATCTGACTCATCTAAACGCGAAAAATTACGTAAGGACAGGACGATCTGCTGGATGCGTTCGGTTCCAACTTTCATCGAATTGATAGTTTTTGGTAAGTCTTTAACTAAAAATTCTAACTCTATATTATCAGCTTCTAGTTTAATTTCTTTGGCTGGTTCGGGATAGTATTTTTGATACAAATCCAACAAACGAATTAAATCAGCTACATACTCGCTGGAATAACTAATATTACCGTGGATAAAGTTTACTGGATTATTAATTTCATGCGCGACACCTGCTACCATCTGACCCAAACTCGACATTTTTTCAGCTTGAATCATCATTGTTTGAGTACGTCGTAGTTCCTCCAAAAGAGATTCTAACTGTAAAGCTCTTTCTCTTAGTTTTGCTGGCGTACTTACCAAAACAAATATTGCACCTCCAGCTAATATAGCACTGAAACTAGCAGCTATCCACAACCATTTAAAAATAGGTGAATTCTCAATCCAGCCATCTTTTGGAATAGCTGCTAACTGCCAGGATCCATTAGGTAAAGTTACTTCTAAAGTAACAGGCGCTCGCTGGAAAACCTTAGCATCTCCAAAAAATACTTCTCCCGCAGCGCCTAATCCATCTTTCCCGCGAATCGCATATTTAAGCTTCGCAGAGGAGTCTAATAGTCCCGCTTCTTTTAATAAAATATTCCAATCAATACCAATGCTTACCATTCCCCAATAGCGACCGCTTTCCGGAGGTTTGCCGACAGGAGTCAGAAAAATTGGGGTACGAGTAATCAAAGCCATATTACCCTGTTCGATTAATTTAACTGGCCCCGAAACTACAGTGTTTCTAGTATCAATTGCTCTTTGAAATGGCTTTTTTTCTTCTGGTATTTTCAGGGGTGCAAATCCTAAAGCACCTTCTTGACCTGCTAAAGGATAAAGATGGGTGGCAATTGAATTTTTGAACAATGCAGCGCTAGGAATACCGGGTTGCTTGGCTAAGATAACTCTAGTCAAATTTTCAAACTCTGCTTGGCTAATATTTGGATTGCTTACTGAAATATAAGCTACCAAACCTTGCATTACAAATAATCGCTGGTTTAAAGAACCTTCAAGCTTAGCTCTCACCGTGCTAAGTTGGTCTAGTAGAGCAACGCGGTTTTCCTGCTGGAAATGTTCGTTTTCTAAACGAATGAATAGCTCGGCGATCGCTAAAACGAGCGTCGCTGTTAAAAAGGCTGCTAGATAGGGTAAGTACCTGATTTTCACGTTCTTATTATATTAGAGCTAATTTGTAAACAAAAGATTAAGCAGACAGCCTGCGGGTCATCAAACGGATGAGCGACCCGTAAATCATCGCTTCACTGGTCTGGGTGTATAGTTCATAGTCCTTACTCAAGTGTCGAAACTGATTGAGCCAGCCAAAAGTACGCTCGACAATCCAGCGCTTAGGCAAAATCTCAAATTCCTTTGATGTCCGCTCAATCACCTCCACTCGTACCCCACTCTATCGTTGCTACCGAAAAAAATTCCCCCAAAGTTTCCGACTCTGGCTTTAGATCGGGAAATAGAGATATTTCGATTTTGCCATGACTCAACATAGAGAGACTGGCCACAGCTTTTCTGACCTGTTCCGGCTTGACTTCCAGATACCTTTGCAACTGCTCTAAATTCCTGTGTCCGCTCACTTCCTGCACGATTCTTAAGGGGATGCCAGCATTCGACATCTGGGTAAGGGCAGTCCTGCGGAAGCTGTGAGAACTGGCTCCCTCGATGCCAACTCGCTTAAAAGCCTGTCGCAAGATTAAGCCGGCCGCGTTGCTGGTGATGTGTCCCAAGCGAGTGTTACAGCACTTCCGGATGTTATGAGGTACAGTAGCAGCAATTAGTAAACCAGTTCTTGAGATGTTTCGGGTTAATTAAATCAAGAGCCAGAGCAATTATCGTATCAACCCTTTTAGTGGTAGTTGGCGAAAACTGGATCAATAAAGATTTAAGCTGCGACCACCATAATTCAATCGGATTAAAATAGGCGTGAGTATGGGGACAAAGATAAAATAGAAGCACCCACAGATTCAATCATCGATGTAATTGAATCTACTTTATGAGCGGGTAAATTATCCATCACTACTACTGCTCCCGACCACAATTGTGGCACTAAACATTGCTCAAAAAATACCTCAAATGCTTTGCCATCCATTGAGTTATCTATTGTCATGAGCGCCACTACTCGCTTCAAACTAATTGCACCAATTACTGTGACTTTTTTCCCTGGGTAAAAAGGTTTAACCGCATAGGCTCTCGTTCCTCGTTGAGAACGTGCATGAGTTCTGGTTAAACAAGCGTAATACTCCAGTCTCATCTAAAAAAACTAGATCTTTTTGGTCGATCTGCTTGACTTTTTCCCAATACTCTAACCTTAACTTCATGACTTTTTCTGTTCCGGCTTGGCTACTTCTCACTGTTTTTTTTACGATTTAATCCCAACTTTTGTAAGGCGTTACACATGGCTGTTCTACCCACCCAATTTCCAGTCTTCTGGCCAAATAACTCACACAATTCTAGTAAGGTTGCATCAGGAGGTGCTGCCACTATTTCTCTCAACTCTGCTGTGGAATTATTCAAATGACTGTATCTCCGTTTCCCCCTGGGTTTCGGCTCTAAATTTCCCTCGATTTTTTGTTGCTTGACCAGTTTTTGAACAGAGCTTTTACTGACGGAAAATATCGCTGCTGTTTTTCTGATCGACAGCTTCTGCTCGATATGGGCTGCTACTATGAAAGGAGCGCAAATCTATTGAGTATGCTTTCATTGGTATATTATTTTTAGTCGATTCTATTGTACCTCATAACATCCGGAAGTGCTGTATTCTTCTGCACTCATCGATGGGCGATCGGGTAAGGCAACCATCATGCGATAGAAAATGAAGTATGTTTCTAGAATAGCTTGAAAAAAAAGCGATTAAAAGGGCGGGTTTTTGAGATTGTCAATTATTGGCAGATATTTTTCGTGAACCCGCCCTTACCGTATTAGGGTAATCGACCGGACATGATATCAGAGGTTTTGATTCCTCTGATTTAGATATTCCTCAAGCCTGCTGGGTGTGACGGGTTGTCAGCCCGTCAGGGACTAAATTCCTCATGTAAGTCACTGTAATTGATTAAGTGCGATCGTACCAACTTTGCAGCGCCAAGCGGTGAACTTCCCGCCAGCTAATATTTTTAATTCGGGCAATTTCCGCGCAATCTTCGTATTCCGGGTGTACATTAACAATCGTTTGTCCAGACTTCGCAACTTTTATCTTGACTTCGCCGTATTCTGTTTTAACGGTCTGGATTTCTCGGTGTAAAATAGTTCTCTGTTGAGTCGATCGCCTAATTCCCAGAGTAGTAGTTTCGCGAAAGATAACTGCTTCACAAGCATCCTGAAATTCGGGATGACAAATCGCAGTTAACAAAACCCCCAGCCGCGACTTTTTCATCACAATTGGGGCAGTAAAAACATCCAGAGCTCCGGCGGCAAACAAAGCATCAAAAACATAGCCGATCGCCTGCGGACTCAAATCATCAATTTGCGTTTCCAATACCGTAATAGTTTCTATGGAATTGGGCATTGGGAATTGGGAATCGGGGATTGGGAATTGGGAATTAGTAGCCGTCTTTCTCCCACTCTCCCACTCTCCCACTCTCCCCCTCTCCCCTTCTGACTTCTCCCCAATCCAGAGGCGCAAAATATTAGGAATTGCCAGCATTCGAGAACCTGCACCCAAACCGATCGCCTGAATTTGCATCGCTGGTGGCGGACCGAAAGCAGACGCGAGGGTACAGGCGATCGCAGTTCCCGTAGGAGTGCACAATTCGCGATCGATCCCATTGCTGTAAACCGGCACTCGGTGCGTTTCCCACAACCGCATCACAGCCGGCGTCGGCACCGCTAATCTGCCGTGTGCAGCCTTCACCGTACCGCCACCAGTCGGCATCGCCGAAAAGTAAAATTCATCAATATCCAACCAATCCAAACCCAAACAAGTACCCACAATATCAATAATTGCATCCGTAGCCCCCACCTCGTGAAAGTGAACCTCGCTTGGGGGGATACCGTGTACGGCACCTTCTGCCTCTGCTAATTTGCCGAATACGGCCAAACTCCAAGATTCCACGCGCGGAGGCAATTTTGCGGAGACGATGATTTGCTCAATTTCTGGCAAATTGCGGTGATGAGTGTGGCTAATTTCGGCATCTGCTTCGCCGTGACTGTGAGAATGTTCTTCCCCGTGATGATGGTGGTGGCGGGCGTCAAAAGTCGGGGATTCCGTTTCCGAGGGATCGAGTTCGATATCGGAATTTTTGGGTTTTAACCCCAAATCTGCAGCTAAATCTACATAAAATTTAGTTGCTTGTTGAGTATTCCGGTGGACTAATTCCGTCCGCAACTGGTACTCTGTCGAAATGCCGAGCAAATTTAGTTTTTCGATTAGGTAGTCTAAAGGAACGCCAGCGTGGACAAGAGCTCCGATACACATATCGCCAGCAATGCCTGTTGGACAGTCAAAATAAGCTATTTTATTCATTATTAACAATTAATTTTCAGCATTGATTGTTTCACTGGATATTTCGATCGCCCACTTAGCCTGCAGTATCTTAACATGGCAACTATTTACGAAGTGCATCCAGTTGCACCCCAAAGAGACCGGATCGAGAAGATTACAAAAGCTCTAAAAGATGGGGCCGTGATGCTTTATCCGACAGATACAGTTTACGCGATCGGCTGCGATCTCAACTCCAAGTCTGCAGTAGAACGAGTCAGGCAGATCAAGCAACTATCCAATGATAAGCCTTTAACGTTCCTGTGTTCCTCTCTGTCAAATATCACCGACTATGCTACAGTCAGCGATGAAGCATACAGAATTATCAAGCGGTTAATACCTGGGCCTTATACATTTCTGCTGCCAGCTACCAAGTTAGTGCCACGGTTGGTAATGAACCCAAAACGGAAAACCACTGGAATTCGCGTTCCCGACCAGCGGCTTTGTTTTACACTGTTGGAAGTTTTGGGAAATCCAATTATTTCAACATCCGCTCACATTACAACGGATGATGAAGGTGCAGCACCAGTGCCTGCATCTAAAGCAGAAAGCTTTGGCAAAGCTGAACTTTTTGACTGTTTTTCAAAGTTAGTAGATGTCATTGTCGATGACGGTTCCGATCCGGGATATCAAGTTTCTACCATTCTCGATTTGACACAAAGCGAACCGATTGTTGTTCGCCGTGGTTTGGGTTCGGAAGCTGTCGCCGTTTGGGAAAAAGATTAAATTTTTAAGGGGCAGGTTAAGCGCCAAATTCGCCCACAACCAGCCCCATTTTTTATTTCAAAACTGCTTTAAGCCTCTACCTTAACTCCTTTCCAAAAAGCAATATATCCGGCAATATTTTTAGCAGCATCTTTTGGAGTGGGATAGTACCAAGCAGCATCTTTATTAACTTGTCCGCCGACTTCGACACTGTAGTAACTAGCCACACCTTTCCAACCGCAAGTAGTGTGAGTGCTGCTGTCTTTGAAATACTCACGGTTGATGGCATCGGCGGGGAAATAATAGTTGTTGTCTACAATTTCGCACTTGTCGCTCTCGGCCAAAACGGCACCATTCCAAATTGCTTTCGGCATCTGTTTTTCTGCTTAACTTGAGATTCTCAATTATTGTAACTGTATTTGTGCTCAAAAGGCATAGAATAGTTGAGAAGCCAACAACCAACTACTGCAAATGCCAGCGTCGAATCCGCCAATATCTTCTGTGCCGCTGTCCCTGGAACAAGCACTCAAACATTTTTTTGGCTATGACTCTTTCCGTCCGGGACAGCAGGAAATTGTCGAAGCTGCTTTACAAAAACGGGATATGATGATTGTCATGCCGACGGGCGGTGGCAAGTCTTTGTGTTTTCAATTACCGGCACTGTTGAAACCGGGATTGACTGTGGTTGTTTCGCCGTTAATTGCTCTGATGCAAGACCAGGTGGAAGCTTTGCAGGATAATGGAATTGGGGCGACTTTTCTCAACAGCACTTTGAGCTCTCAGGAAACCCGATCGCGCGAAACTGCGATTCTCGAAGGTAAGATTAAATTGCTTTATGTTGCACCCGAACGCTTGCTCGGTGAGAGATTTTTACCATTTTTAGATATAGTAGCAAATAAGTTAGGAATTTCGGCATTTGCGATCGACGAAGCTCACTGCGTTTCGGAATGGGGGCACGACTTTCGACCAGAATACAGGCAAATGCAACGAGTGCGCGATCGATATCCCGACATTCCCATTATGGGACTAACCGCCACCGCTACCGAGCGCGTCCGCCAAGACATTATCCAGCAGCTAACTCTGCGAAATCCCTACATCCACGTCGCCAGCTTCAACCGCCCCAATTTATACTACGAAGTTCGCCCCAAAACCAAGCACAGTTTTGCCGAAGTTTTGCAAATCATCCAAAAAAAAGGCGGTTCCGGAATTATCTATTGCCTCAGTCGCAAAAAAGTTGACGAAGTTGCCTATAAATTGCAACAAAGTGGCATCCAAGCCTTACCCTACCACGCTGGGATGAGCGATGTCGATCGCGCAACCAATCAAACCCGCTTCATTCGCGACGACGTGCAAGTAATGGTAGCCACAATAGCTTTTGGTATGGGCATTAACAAACCAGACGTGCGGTTTGTAATTCACTACGACTTGCCCAAGAATCTAGAAGGATACTATCAAGAATCAGGCCGCGCAGGCAGAGACAACGAACCCGCCCATTGCAGCTTATTTTTCGGCTACGGCGATGTCAAAATGATCGACTATATCATCGAGCAAAAACCTGATCCACAAGAACAACGAATTGCCCGCCAACAGTTGCGTCGAGTAATCAACTATGCAGAATCAACCGATTGCCGTCGTACAATCCAGTTAAGTTATTTTGGCGATTCATTCCCCGGAAACTGCGGTACTTGCGATAACTGTTGCAACCAAAAACCCGTAGAAGATTGGACGATTGAGGCAATGAAATTTCTTTCTTGCGTCGCCCGCTGCCAAGAAAAATTTGGCATGAATCACATTATTGACGTGCTGCGCGGTTCAAAGAATCAAAAAATATTGCAATACCAGCACCACCAACTTTCTACTTACGGAATTGGCAAAGATAGAAGTGCTGATGAATGGAAAAAATTGAGTCGTTCGCTGTTAAATCAAGGTTTTTTAGACGAAAAAACAGACGGATTTCCCATTTTAAAACTGAATGAAAAAAGTTGGGAAATTATGAAACGTCAGCGCACAGTTGAAATCGCCATTGAACCCCAGCGGGAAGTACAGGGTAAAGTTCGTTCTTTGGCAGTAGAAGTAGAAGGTTTATTTACCATACTGCGGACGCTGCGCAAGCAAATTGCCGACGAACAATTTGTGCCACCTTACGTAGTTTTTGCGGATAAAAGCTTGCGAGACATGGCAGAAAAACGCCCGCAAAATCTCAGAGAATTCGAGGAAGTTTACGGCGTTGGTAGCAACAAGCGAGATAAGTACGGCAAAGTTTTCTTGGAGGCAATACGCACTTTTTGCCAAGAACAAGGATTGCCAAGTGGTGCGGCATCTTCTGATGTCGCTAATCTTCCCAATCTTGCTAACGTTGCGTCTTATTCGCAGATGCAAACTTGGGAATTATACCGACAAGGTTTGACAGTTCAAGGAATAGCTAATGCGCGGGGTATGAGCCCTAATACTATTTCTGGGCATCTGATAGAATTGATGGAAATGGGCAGGGAAGTTGATATAAATTTGTTGGTGGAACCGGAACGCCAGCAGGCGATAGTGTACGCAATTGAAGTTATGGGGGATGAGAAATTGAGAGCAATTTATGATTTTTTGGAAGAACGTTATACGTTTGAAGAGATTAAGTTTGTACGCGCTTGGTGGCGGCAAAATTATGTAAGTTTTTAACCGCAGATGTATGCAGATGAACTCTGATGAAAGCAGATAATTAATAGAGAGGAGGGGGAAATGAGAATTAAAAAAGTAGCTTTTTGGGATAATTTACGAGAGTGGCGTTTTGAACCGATATATTTTTCCAACTTGGCTTTATTAGTTGGTGTCTCCGGTGTCGGCAAAACACAAATTTTAAAAGGAATTTTGAATTTACAGCGAATAGCTAATGGTGCTTCGTTAAACGGTTTAGCATGGGACGTTACATTTTCGACAGTAAACAATGTCGAGTACCGCTGGCAAGGCGAATTTGAAACGCAAAAAGTCCCTGCTATCATTCCTACTGAGGAAGACGAAATTAATAAGTTTAGAATAGTTCGAGAACATCTATCCAGAGAGGGAAATGTAATTATAGAAAGAAGCAATAATGAAATTAAATTCAAAGGCGAGACAACGCCCAAATTATCGCCCTTTCAAAGTGCAGTTGAAATTTTAAATCAAGAAGAAGATATTTCACCTGTCCAGCAGGCTTTTAATGAAATCATTTATAGCGACAATTCTAGCTTGTTAAATGGAATTTATGGTATACCTGTAAGGGTACTATCGATAATTTCCAATAATAATTTTGCTTTGGAAAATGTTCAAGCAAGTGATATGCCAATTCTTCTTAAACTGGCTTTAATAGCTCGCCATTGTCCCGATATTTTCGATAAAATAAAAACTAAATTTATCGATGTTTTCGAGCAGGTAGAAGATATTAAACTAGAAGCATTAGAAGATAACGCAAATCCATCTTTTACCCGTTTCCCTATTCAAATCAAAGAAAAGGGTGTTAACGATTGGATTTTCCAAAACAATATTTCTTCAGGAATGTTGAAAACTCTCATTCATATTAGCGAACTGTACTTGTCGCCGGAAGGCACGGTAATTCTGATTGATGAATTTGAAAACAGCTTGGGAATTAACTGTATCGATGTTGTGACAGATTTGATTGTGGAAAATAGAAATATTCAATTCATTCTCACCAGCCATCATCCTTACATAATCAATAATATTGGGATGGAACACTGGAAAATAGTGACTCGCAAAAGTGGGATCGTAACTGTCATAGATGCTAAAGATTTGAACTTGGGAAAATCAAGGCATCAAGCTTTTATGCAACTGATTAATCTTGAAGAATATAGCCAAGGAATCAAAGTTGAATGAATCTGTATTTTTTGGTCGAAGGAACACAATCGGAGAGAAAAGTTTATCCTGCTTGGCTGGCTTATCTTTTACCGGAATTGCAGCGAGTTGACAATTGCGATGATGTGACTCAAAAAAATTATTACTTGATTAGCGGGGAAGGATATCCTTCGTTATACAATTACATCCCGCCTGCGATAGAGGAAATCAACTCAAACGGAAAATACAGCTATTTTGTAGTGTGTCTGGATGCCGAGGAAAATACTATTTCTGAACTCGAAACTGAAATTGATGAGTTTTTAATTCAGCAAAAATTGAAATTAAACAATGCAGAACTTGTGCTGATATTTCAGAATCGATGCTTGGAAAGTTGGCTGCTAGGCAATCGCAAAATTTATTCTAAAAATCCTCAAGATAAAGCTCTATTAGATTATACTAGATATTATGATGTTTCAGTGAACTGTCCCGAAAACATGGGCAGATATCAAGAGTTTAATACTCATGCTCAGTTTCACGGAGCTTATTTGAGAGCGTTATTTGAAGCTAAAAATATTACGTATTCTAAGAAACGACCGGGAGATGTACTCAAGCCATTTTATTTGGAACAGCTATTGAGCAGAATTCAAGTTCATCCAGAACAACTGACTACTTTTCGCCAGTTTATCAATTTTTGCAATATAGTTAAATCCAAATTGCCAAGTTAAACGCAACAGTTATAGGGCTTAGGTAGAACCTCTATATGAGGGCTCCATGCACAACCCCACCGAGAGCGCTATAATTCGCCCGTCAAACTACTTAGGCTTCTCTGTGCTCCGCGCGCCACCTACACTTTAGAACTGTACAATAAATAGTTGACTTCGTTAGCCAACCATTCGTTAAACAGATTGTGCAATATTTCTTGATACCGTTCAGGGGTTAATTCCGCCGGGAGAAATTTTTCAACCAGGAACAAGTGATATCCTAGCTCTGTTTCAATTGGACGAATCACTTCTCCGGGTTTAGCGCTAAATACGGCGACGGCTATGTCGGGTTTTAAACCCCACCGATAAACCTTGCCTTCGCAACCGCATATATGCCGACGATTTTCGTCAATATCGTAAAGATGAGCGGCATCAAAAAAGCTGATTTCTCCTTCTTGAATTTGATAAAATAGTTCCTGAGCAAGCTGGCGGTTGGCAACAACTATTTGATAAAGAATTATTTGATCAAATTGCAATTTGTTTTGAACGAAAATCTTTCCTACTTCTTTGCTAAACAAGTGTTCGGCTAGTTTTTGGCTGAGGAGCCGATCGCGAATCCCTGCCTCTAAATCTTCTACAGAAATCATCTGATCGACCAGCCAAGCAATCGTATCCGCCGCTTTCTCCAAACGCTTCTCGCGGCGGAGTTGGTCGCCCACAGCTTGAATTTCGTCGGGAGTCACAGTTAACTCCCGTTCCCGGGCTGCTTTCTCAATAACTTTTTTCTGCAAAACCTTTTGACTAAATGTTTTTAATTGCATCTCTTGTCTGAGTTGTTCGATGATTTCACTTGATTCAATCAATGGCCCGTAAAAGTCCTTCATTTTTCTCTCTCAATCTATATAAATTTATTAACTTCATCCCCCGACGATTCCTGCGGGGTAGTTGGTGTTAACGGTTAACGATTAGCTACAAGATGTCATTTGGCAAACTAATAAAATCAGCATTGCTCAAAGTTGTTGCACCCGCTGCGTTAACTGTTCCCAAAACAACAGCTAAAATTCGATCGCCACTATTTGAACTAAACTTGACCAGAGTCGCGTCTGCTGTACCGTCACCGTCAGTATCAAACGCCACGAGTGTCAAGTCTGCTACCGAAAGTCCCCCTGTCAGCCCAATTCGATCACCTTCAGCGGGATTGAAATCAAGGAGTTGATCTGCTAAAAATGGATTAGCTGCTGCACTCGCTGTTTCGGGTTTAAATGCAAAGGTATCAGCGCCGCTACTTCCAATCAATTTATCGGTGCCCAAGTCGCCACAAAGAAAATCGTCGCCGTTGCGGCCAATCAGCAAATCGTGACCTTTCCCTCCCCGCAGAGTGTCGTTTCCATCACCTCCATCGATCGCATCCTCACCTCTGTTACCTGTGACAATATCGTGGCCGCTTCCTGCAAAAATTCGATCGCTCCCGCTATCGCCAGTAATCACATCGCTGTTGTTGGTGCCCAGCCAATATCCGTCGCCGTTGCTGTCGATCGTACTCTCGTCGCCAGTACCCGTAATGTCTGGAGAGAAATTAGAAGGACTTGAATTGCTAGAAGTGCCACCAGTCACGGGGGTGAACGTTGAACCGTCATTATTTGACGGTGTGGGTGTTGGCGCTGTGGCGTTAGTAGTTGGGGGCGCCACTGTAGAAGCACTCGCTATCGCGCTGCCACTGCTAGATGTAGCCCCCACAGCGTAAGCAGTCTCACTACTTGTACTGCTTCCCATCGGGGAAGTTGCTGTCGCGCTGCTGGTACTGCCTGCACCGCTGTTATCTACAAAGGCACTAGATGTGCTGGAACTACTGCTGCTGCCCGCACCAGGGTTATTCGCCACCGAATTCAAGGTGTTTAAACTATTGCTGTTTCCAACAATATTATTTAAGGGCTCAGGAGCTAATGAATCGAATGGAGGCATCGCGATTTATCTCCTTTTACTTGTATGTAAAGACGAAAATCACTTGCACGAGCGCCGACATTGCGAATCTCAATGAATGCCAATGTAGGATTTTAAAGAGTGTGAAAGAATTGCTTTTGACTTCAGACTAAAGACTGAAATGTTTTTAATAAATGAACCTTGGTGCATCCAGAAAATAGGACAGGAAAAAATTGTTACCAATACCAATCTGGGCGATCGGTACTGATTGCCAATGGCATTTGATTTAGCCATCACCATCACTCTCAAAAGGCTTGGATAAATTTAAACTGCACCTTCCTTGCACTCGCCCGTACTCAAAAAATATTAGGGCGGACTGCTAAAGATGAGCAAAAACCGTGTTTTATTGCGATTTACCTCAATATATCTGGACTAATTAGAGGTATGTTGCCAATTTGGCAGATTTGTTTGAAATTATATGAGTTACGCAAGTTTTCAATTTTTACACTCTTTTTATCCGGGCGCACGCTTGCTGGTGTTGAGGCCCGATCGACACACCGCTGCTCCCGTTCCTGAATTGTGATTAACAGAGCGGGGTTTGGCAGCAGTTTGAGGACTGTGGTTGAGCGGATCGGAGGGGACTTGGAACGGCCGTTGGAGGGGCTTGCATCAGCCGGGAAGGCGACGGATTTAGCCGATTTGAATACGATCGCGATCGAATGGATGGGGAGTCATGGCAGGTGCAGGGCGATCGCGATCGCCCTGCACCTGCCATGATGCGGAAGTAATTAGAATTGGCATTCAGCGAGTTGGGGCTTAAGCCTTTTCCTGGGCTGGAAACCGCTCGTAACCGTGACGCAGTGGTCAATAATTAAAAGGCAAAAAGGGCTTAAGCCCTTACTAAAAGCCATCAAAGTTAGTGTGGCAAGTCCATCGCCTTTACACTAACAGTCTCAAAAGCATAGTTTGCTCCTGTTCCTGAATTAATTTTTATTTTCACTTTATCAAAGCCTGCGTAGTAAACATCAACACCAGCTAGAGGATCAGTGCCAATCGCTATACCTGTTCCTGTATCCGTTGCTTTCGTAACTTTACCTTTGTTTCTAAAAATAATGTCTAATGTCTGCCGTAGGCAAATTGTTTCCACTGTCCACTGATGAAAAGGCATCCAACGCCAAGACAGCACCAGCTAAAATCAAGTCGTTTTCTGAAACTTTTTCGAGGTAAGACCAATTACAGATAAACATAATGAGCCTTCTTTTTAAACTAATCAAAACTCACTTGCGTATTAGGCAGGTATGGGATTTTTTTTCTCGCTGGTACTTGCGGTTTGATGTTCACCTTATTCTTGCACCACCAGATCCAAATTATAGTCTTCCTTTGCCAAATCGCGTTTCATAAGCGAGAGATAATTAATGAATTTTTCATGGTTGGAATATCGTATTTTTAAAGCAAACTAAATTAGTTTTAAATTACTGTTTAACGTTTTTATAAGACAGAGCCATAAACTATTTCTAGATTCAGTTATTTTTCGCCTGTTTTCAAGTAGAGCTATATCCATTTCATCTACTAACCCAAAGATTTTTTTCTATTTTAATAGATGAGAATGAAATAGCCCTACTTTTTGACGGTTAAGGATTAGTTAGTAGCAGCGATCGAGACGCTAGTAGAAGAGTAGGGATAGACAACAGCGAAGGTTTGGGTCAAAGTATCGTAACCATAAGCATCAGCTTCCGCAGTAGCCAGATTACCCTCTACATATGTCTTAGAAAAAACGTCTTTTTTGATTTTAAACTTTTCAGAGAACTCGATCTTGGTAAAGTCATAGCCCAAGTTGAATCCACCAACAACAGAAGTTTCAGCAGTTTCCAAGTAGTTCAAATCGGAAATAATCATGGCTTTTGTCCTTTGTGTTTGTGAGTTTGTAGCTCGCAGCAACCTTTGGTTGTTCTGTATTTAAGATAGCTAAGCTAATCCGACCTGTGTTGCCATTTTGGCAGATTAATTTTAACCGAGAATGACAAAAAAATGGGAAGTTAGTCAGGAATTTATAGCGAGGAAAATAGAGAGAATCCTCAGCTAGGATACCCTCTATTTTTGCTGTTATTTTCATTCTCGGACTGAGCAACTGCTAAAGATTAGTTAGTAGCAGCAATCGAGACGCTAGTAGAAGAGTAGGGATCGACAACAGCGAAGGTTTGGGTCAAAGTATCGTAACCATAAGCATCAGCTTCCGCAGTAGCTAGATTACCCTTTACATATGTCTTAGAAAAAACGTCTTTTTTGATTTTAAACTTTTCAGAGAAATCGATTTTGGTAAAGTCATAGCCCAGGTTGAATCCGCCAACAACAGAATTTTCAGCAGTTTCCAAGTAGTTCAGATCGGAAATAATCATGGCTTTTACTCTTTTTGCTTGTGAGTTTGTAGCTCGAAGCAACCTTTGGTTGTTCTGTATTTAAGATAGCTAGGATAATCCGACCTGTGTTGCCATTTTGGCAGATTAATTTTGACCTGGACTGAACACAAAAAATGGATGCTAGTCAATCAACTTAAGTAGGATAGGCATTGCCTCGACAGAGGGCTAACTGTATTAAAATCGATCGCAAAGCAGTATAAATCCACAATAGCTAAAATCGGGTTTCTGAGTATAAAGTAATTAATTTGGGTAATGTTGCCATTTTGGCAGATTTATCGGAAGTGCGGATATGGGATACTGAAAAACCCGATCGCCCGCGATGAGTCAACCAAAAAACAGGTACACCCAACGCCCGCAATCGGGTTTTGTTTTGAGCAACTAATTTACTCGCCCGCGAAATTCAACCAACGTGTCTTTAATGTCGCAAAAAAGCCCTGATGCGGAACATCAACCGTCGGCGTCGAGAGACATGGCCCTTCCTTGACTTCAAGCCCTAAACCTCTGGTATCTGAGTGCAACTCGCTAAAAGCCTCAGTTACATAACCCCCTCGAACTCCGGCTTGTTTTTCCCTCACCACTTCCAGATGATCTAAATCAGCAATTTTGCCCAATGCAGACTTAGTTTCCGATTTACTCGACTTGCTGATTTGACTATTTTCCTTAAGCAAGCGGTTGGAGGTACGGTAAGGTATATAGTCGAGAGGGTTGTAACCCGTGCACCGCAAAAGTAAAAAACAAGCCCAAGAATACTTTCCTGCCAGAATCGCTGAAATTATCTCATCCAATTGTTCAGGTTTGATTCCAACTTGGGAATGATTGGCAGAATGGTGAAATTGGGAATTCATTATTTTATCCTGTTTTGTGTATATAGAGTGACAAAGGACAACAACCACTTAACTAAGTTCTACAAACTCATGCCGCCTTTTTGTAGTTGCTTGAGAGGGTCAAGCAAAACGTCGGCTATGCTGCGCTGACGGATGACAATTTCTGCAGTAGCTGTCTGGCCAGCTTTGAGTTTCCAGGTTTGATTGTTGGCTTTCACTGAGTCTCGATCGATACTCACTTCCACCCGGTAAACAACACCCAATCGCTCGTCTGTTTTGGCATCGGGCGAAACCGATACAACTTTTCCCGGAATCACGCCGTAATTTTGATAAGGAAAAGCATCGAATTTGACTTGCACCGGCATTCCGGTTTTGACAAATCCCGCTTCTCGATTCGGCAAACTGACTTCGAGCACTAGCGGAGCCTGATTCGGAGTCATTTCTGCAATAGTTTGACCCGGTTGAACTACTTCGCCGGTATTGTGAATGTTGAGGGCAGAAATCACTCCGCTGACGGGTGCGTAGAGAAATCTTTGTTTGAGCTTATTTTTTGCTTGATCGAGCAGGGTTTGGGTTTCGGCAATTTTGGATTTGACTTGATTTAATTGCATTTCCAACTGCTGAATTTTTTGCTCTTTTTCTAACTGCGTTTGGCGCGCTGCGGCTTGTTTGCTGGCGGCTTCGGCTTGCAGTCGATCGACTTCTGCCAGTTGTTGGGCTAATTCACCTTGGGTTCTAGAAATGGCGCTAGTTCGATCGCGCAAATTTTGCTCGACTTCAAACAACCTTTCCTTAACCCCAGTTGCATCAGACAGTTGACTCCTGATCGCAGCACTTTGCCTGTCGCGAACGGTTTGCTCGACTTCAAAGGCGCGATCGTCAGCCTGAGTTGTCTCCCCCAACTGGCTTCTAATCACCGCATTTTCGCTTTCTCGCAGAGCTTCCTCAGCTTGAAACAATACGTCTTTTGACAGTGCACCTTCATCTACCAAAGGTTTGAGACGCGCGATCCGCTCTTTGTGAGCCGCTACTTTTGCTTGCAATTGCACCAGCAATTCTTGAGTCTTGCGTTGCAACGGTTTCACCTGATCGCGCCGCCCTTGCTGCGAGTTAATATCTGTATTCAGTTGCGAGAGCAAGTCTTGCACATTCTTTTCCAGAGGTTTGAGCTGTTGCTTGCGCGCTTGCTGAGATACTAAATCTGTTTGCAATTGCTCGATTTGAGACTGCGTGGTGGCCGCTGAAGCGCGAGCACGGGCGATCGCAGCTTCAGCCCCACGCTGGTCTGCAGCAGCAATAGCTTGGCTCGCTTCCGCTTCAAGTCGAGTTCTCTCGATCGAACTCATCTCTTGCATCAATTGAATCCGATAAGCGTCCAGAATTTTCTCAAGACGCTCCACCTCGATCTGGGCATTCGACGGGTCTAATTCGGCCAATAATTGTCCAGCTTTGATTTTTTGACCTTCTTTGATAGGGAGGTTAATAATTTTTCCCGTCTCCGTCGGGTGAATTTTGTAAACAGCGCCTTTGGGAACTAATTTGCCCTGAGCATGACCAACCTCGTCAATTTTTCCCAAAGTTGCCCACGCTCCAAAAGCTACGGAAAAAACCATTCCTCCTAATATCAATCGCTGGGGAAAAGATACTGGTGGCTGGTCGAGTACCGAGTGCAAAGAAGTTGACCAATTCTTAGCATCAGGCTGCCGTAACTGTAATTTGGCAATGTTGATACCATCATTAGTTTGAGAAGAGCGATTTTGAGATTCGACTACTTCTAAAGAGCGGTCTTTTTTTCGGGATTCGTTTCCTTGCCTTGAAGCTACACCCCCATAGACTTCACCTATTTCGTTAGGAGCGTGGCCTAATTCTTTCTCATCTTGTGAAAACATTGTATTTCCTCCAAATTAGTCTGTTGACTGTTGGCAGTTGGCAGTTGTTAGGAGCTATAAGTCAGGAGTCAGAAGTCACGAGTAAGTAAAAATTATCTTTAGTCTTGTGTAGGTTGCTAATGACTAATGACCAATGACTAATGACTAATGGCTAATGACCAATGACTAATAACTAATGACTAATGAGTTAAATATCGAGTTGTTGCTGAGCGAGGTGATAGTAAAGTCCGCGTTCAGCCATCAATTCGTCGTGGTTGCCTTGTTCGGCTAAAATGCCTTTGTCTAGAACCAAAATTCGATCGGCATTACGTACCGTAGACAACCGATGAGCGATAATAAACGCAGTGCGATCGCGACTAATGCGGGCGAGATTTTGCTGAAACCTGCGCTCAGACTCCGTATCCAGCGAAGAAGTTGCTTCATCCAAAACCAAAATTCGGGGATCTCCCAAAAGAGCGCGGGCGATCGCAATTCGCTGCCGCTGGCCCCCAGACAAACTCGTTCCCCTTTCCCCCACAGGAGTTTGATAACCCAGCGGCATATCTTGAATAAAAGCATGAGCTTCTGCTAGCTTCGCCACTTCTATCGCCTCTTCCAAGCTTGCAGAAGCAGCATCGTTTGCGTTTTTATACAGCGTAATATTTTCCAAAATCGTTCCCGAAAACAAGAAACAATCTTGAGGAACAACACCCAACTGAACTCGCAGCGACTGCAAAGAAATGTGCCGAATATCGTGGCCGTCAATTGTCAGCCGCCCTTTTTCTGGATAATAGAAACCTTGCAGCAGCTTTACCAAAGTGCTCTTACCCGAACCGCTGCGGCCGACAATTGCCACAGTTTCTCCAGCTTGCACCTCAAAGGAAAGATTTTGCAGCGTATTGCGTTCCTCATCCTGAGAATAACGGAAAGAAACATTGTCAAACTTGACGTTTCCCTGAATGCGAGGCAGCACCAGCATTGGCTTGTAAGGGCTTTCTTCCGGTTGGGCAGAGAATACATCATCCAAACGCTCGATCGAAACGAGCACTTCTTGAAACTCATCCCAAAGTCCCACCACTGAAAGCACAGGAGAAATCACGCTTCCAATCATCATATTAAAAGCCACAAATTGACCGATCGTCAATTCGTCTTGAATCACCAACATTGCCCCGTACCACAGCAAAGCCGTGCTGCCCAAAGTATTAATCCCACCCCCGATCACCTGCAAAGAATTAGCCAACTTTTGCCCGCGAAATTTAGCATTAATCATGCAAGTTAATTGGTCTTCCCAGCGCCAGCGCATTTCTCGCTCAGCAGCAGTTGCCTTAACCGTCGCCACCCCAGTAATCATTTCCACCAAAGATGAATTTTGCTTGGCACTTTCGGTAAAAATCTCCCGCGACACTTTTCGCAGAAACGGAGTTGCCACTAAAGTCAAAATCACGATCGGCGGAATCAAGGCCAGCACCAACAACGCCAGACGCCAGTTATAGTAGACCATCAGTCCGATGTAAACTACAGCCATCAAAGCATCCAACCAAGCCGTAATAGCTTGGCGAGTCAAAAATGCCTGAATTTTTTGATTTTCCTGAACCCGCGTCAAGATATCGCCCACCTGACGAGATTCAAAAAACTTGATCGGCAAACTGAGAGTGTGACTGATAAAGCCGCTAATTAAAGTCAGGTCAATGCGGTTCGACAAATAATCCAGCAAATACTGTCTCGTTGCACCCAACAGCGTTCGCCAAACACTAAACAGCAGCAGTCCGATCGCAAAAACGTGCAGAGTTACTATGCTTTTGCTGACAACCACTTGGTCGAGAATTACTTGGGTAAATAGGGGAGTAACTAAACCAAATATTTGGAGCAACAAGGAGAGGAGCAGAATTTGGGCGATCGCAGCGCGGTAGGGCCAGACTATGCCAACAAAATCTTTAATTTTAATGCCTTGATGTTCGGCACTGTGATTGCGGTATAGTTCCGCTGTCGGGTCTAAAATTAGGGCGTACCCAGTCCAATTTTCGGTAAAACTTTTAATGCTCATCCACCGCTTGCCCGCCGCCGGATCGGCCACTAAAACCTGTTGATTTTTAAAGCGGTAAACTGCCACGTAGTGATTGCCTTGCCAGTGAGCAATCCAGGGATTTTGATTTCGCAGCGGAGTTAAAGAAGCTCGCACGGGACGGGTTTGAAATCCCATCCTTTCCGCTGCTTTTGCCAGACTCTTGAGCGACGCGCCGCTGCGGCCAATTTCTGCTAATTCGCGCAAGTAATTTAGGCTGAATTTTTTACCCCAATACTCGCTAATCATGGCTAAGCAAGTAGCTCCACAATCTGCTGCGCTCTGTTGTTGAATGAATGGGTGTTTGCTGCTCAACCAGCGGCGCTGCTTGGGTTTGGGAAAGCTGATGATTCCGGCTGCGGTTTTTTGCTGAGCAACTGCGGTTAATTTTGATGGCTCGGTTTGTGAGGTAGAGCGGGCATCTTGGGGCGCCGTTACTAAGCTTAAAATCGGAGGTTTGCGGAGGATTTTAGGGCGGGAATTGCTTTCGGAACTAATTGTGGATTTGGCGATTTCCCAGTGTTCGCTGCTAAGCTGGTAAATTAGCAGGTCTGTTACGGCTATCCAGTTGCTTTTTACCTCTGAATTTTCCCAGTTACTGCCTATAATTGGCGGGGCTTGACCTTGAATTTGACCGCTGCGGAGCCAAAAATGATTGTTGGAGTTTTGGCAATGCTCAGCGATGGTAACTCCGGCCGGAATTCGGCTTTCTTCTATGTAAGGAAGTAAGTGCGGCCACAGAAGCTGTTGTTGCTGGGGAGGGAGCGATCGCAAATCTGTTTGTGTCTTGAAAAATATTAACCGCTGTCGCTCTTGAAATTCTTGCTGCAAGTGCTGTTGCAGTTGCGGAAATTCCTCTAAAATAAGCTGCATTGTGGTGGCCGCAATTCGACCGATTTGGCAAGTGCCGGCCGCAATTGCCCTGTAAGGCAGTCCGCTGTCAAGAAATAGGTTATCTGTCCCAAATATTGCTCCGACTTCCAGTACCACCGCCGAAATTTCCTGCTGGTGAGATGCTTCTACCGCTAGCAGCCTGACTCTTCCTTCGCAAACTAAATAAAAATTGCGATCGCTCTGTTGTTGTTCAACTAAATTGTTGCTATTATCAGGCGTTTGATATTGAGTGATTTCATCTCCGAGTTGAAACTCGCAAATTTCACAGGCTGTCTTTAATTTCGCCACTAATGTCGGTCCTGCACCGACTTCCTCGAAAATTTTCTGAATAGCAGGGAAATTTTCCCAGGCTTCTCGGGTTGTAAAAATGTGATTTTTAACCCCTAAATTTTTTTGCATAACTCACCCTGTCAAAAATTTGTTTCAATTATTTTGAATTACAACTAACCCGGTTATGAGTAATTTTTATTGGTTTAGTTGCAATTTAGTTGGCTTCAAAACTGTTGGTCGATATGTCCGACTAACACCCCTTCGTTACGGCATCCCTTCAACGCCTTTAGGATATAAATTGCGTTTTTTCAGGATTGTGTGGTGATTACGTAAGTATGGTTTTGGCTGGCTCCCAGCTTAACCTACAGAATCGTGATTTTGGCTACCTGTCAGGGCAATCTTTACGTAATCTTTATAAAAATACCGTATTATCACGGATAATTATGAAGATTCTGTGAAGCTGGGGGGAGGCAAATGTTGAGTCCGGTATACGTATATCTACGCAAAAAATTACATTCAGGATTCAAAAACCATCAATTTTCGACGCTCATTGGTGAAGTCCTGATTCCGAACATTGTAAAGAAATATGGATTGCTATTAGTTTGTAGCAGCAATTCAAGCAATTAATGGTTCTTCCGTACTTAGTCTGTTAAAATCTTATGAAGACAGCGAGCATTTAAGTTAAATATAAAAATATCAAGGACTACATATTAATGACAAAAATACTGAATCTACCTGGTGTAATCCTAGAAGATAGCTTAGAGACAGAAGCAACAATTATTTGCTCCGTTCTCGTCAAAAATTAAATAGAAGTTTGCCCACGATGTGGACAAACCAGCCGCCGTATTCATCAAAATAAAAGGTATTTAGTTCTAGCTTTACCAATCAATAACAGAAGACATCTCCCCAATAGTAACATTATATGATAAAAGAACCTAAAAAACATTTTTTTACACATAAATATGAGTGACATATCCTGAATCATCTTGAAGAGAATCATACAGAAACACAGTAATTAATTGGTGTGGAATATGAACAGTTACAACAATTGCTCCAAAATGCCGAAAGATTATATCATGAAAAACAAGCTTTACTAGACTCCAAGAAAGTGAGAATTATTGCTGGTGGAGTCGGTCGAAAACCCCAACTATCTATTCCCGAACAAATAATTTTAACTTTGTTCTATCTTAGGCATAGGAAAACATTTCAAATTCTGGGCATCCAGTTTGGAGTAAGTGAGTCTACAGCTAATGATACATTTAACTATTAGTTTGGGCGCCTGCTTTGATTGCTACCATCTAGCTTGCTTGAACAAATAAAAAAACGCTGCTGAGTATGCAATAGCTAAGGAAATACTCAGAGAATATTAATTAACAATAGATACCTACGAACAAGCCAGAGAAAGACCTGGAACTCGTGATAAACAAGAAAAATACTTTTCAGGCAAGAAGAGTAATCATACATTTAAAAGTCTAATAATTATCATGCCATATGGTAGAGGTATAGTTGATGTTGTGGCAGGTGAACCTGGACATAAAAGCTATATAACCTTATTCCGGGAATATCGCTCAAAGTTTGACTATCAACAAATATTTAAGCGAGATAAAGCTTACGTTGGAGAAAATTTAATAACAACTCCCATTGAAAAAGCCAGAAAACGAGAATTAACAACGGAACAAAAAGAACCCAACAAAGCGTTTTCTGCTCGCCGACTGTTTGTCGAACATCGCATTAAAACGGTCAACACATTTCTAGTTTTCCAAAAAACATTTAGATTAAATTTCCAAAAATATGAGCTAGTAATGTTAACTACTTTTGGAAGAGTAATGTTGCGAATTGCATTGCTAATATTACCATTAGGAAAAGCGGTGAAAGCGTCAGATTAAAATTTACACAGCTAACTCAATATTTTGGTACAATTATCAACAATACATATCTCATAGTCTGGTTTAATCGTACACACTAGCTAATTTAGGATGATTACATTTACGTCATAGAGCTTAACTACACAGAGGCTTTGAGCGTTTTCGGAGATGTCTTCTACAGAGCGACAGTGCTTTTTGAATTTGGGATAACCCTTCCTTTTATGACCTTTTTTACAGCATCTATAGAAGGTAGATATAGAAGCCCAAGCGCGTTCCGCACTGGGTTTACGGGCGGCTGACTTGAGCTTTTTCGCGAAAGCGAACTATGCAGGCAATATCTTTACAGAGTGCGTACAACATATTCTTACTAATATCTGCGTTGTCCATCCAAACTCTGACAGCTTTTTTTCTAATGAACTCGCCTGTTCGGATGGCTTCATCAAGTGCACAGTATTGCTCTCTCGTTCTGTTTTTTAGCTTTGCTTTTCTTACTATTATGGTATGATTATATCAAACTTCAGCACTTTTTATCCAGGAAAGTCCTAGATAAAAGCCGCACTTAAGTGCGGGGCTTTAAACCCCATTTTTCGGTAAAAATTATCTAAAACCCTATGGGAGCAAGGAGCAGTAACCCCCTCGAAGCAGCCGGCTCGACTCGTGAGCCGATCAAAATAGGCGTGTTGCATTCGCTGACGGGCACGATGTCCATCAGCGAAATTTCTGTTAAAGATGCGACGGTGTTGGCTGTTGAGGAAATTAATGCGGCGGGAGGGGTGCTCGGACGCCCCTTGGAAGCGGTTATAGAAGATGGAGCCAGCGATTTGCAAACTTTTGCTCAAAAAGCTAAGCAATTGCTCTTTGAAGCTCAGGTGGCGGTGGTATTTGGCTGTTGGACTTCGGCGAGCCGCAAAGCTGTACAGCCGGTTTTCGACCAGGGCAAAGGGTTGCTGTTCTATCCGGTGCAGTATGAAGGGCTAGAACAGTGTCCGAATATTTTCTACATTGGTGCTGCCCCAAACCAACAGATTGTGCCTGGGGTGAATTACTTGCTGGCACAGGGGAAGCGGAAAATTTTCCTGTTGGGTTCGGATTATCTCTTTCCCCGCACGGCAAATCGGATTGTGAAAGCTCAACTGGCTGCACAGGGGGGAGAGTTGGCGGGGGAAGTGTATCTGCCGCTGGGATCGAGGGAAGTGGGCGAGGCGATCGCACATATCTTAGCAGTGAAACCAGATGCTATTCTCAACACTCTCAACGGGGACAGCAATGTGGCTTTTTTCCAAAAGTTGCGGGAAGCTGGCGTGAAACCCGATGATTTGCCAGTGATGTCGGTCAGCGTAGCAGAAGAAGAAGTGCGGGCGATCGGGCCGTCCAATATTGCCGGACATTTGGTGGTGTGGAACTATTTTCAAACGGTGGATACACCGGAAAATCGTAAATTTGTCAAGGCTTATAAAGCCCGATACGGGGAAAATCGAGTCACGGATGACCCGATCGAAGCGGCTTATTTGGGCGTTTACCTGTGGAAGCAAGCAGTAGAAAAAGCTGGTTCGACAGATGTGGTTAAAGTCAGGGCGGCTGCTAAAAATATTGAGTTGGCAGCGCCATCGGGCAAGGTAAAAATAGATGCCCAAACGCAGCATACCTGGAAAACAGTACGGATTGGTAAGGTGAGGTTGGACGGTCAAATTGAGGAAATTTGGAATTCCGGCGCACCGGTTCGGCCAGATCCTTTTCTCAAAGGCTATCCTTGGGCGGCGGCACTGGCTACGAGGGGAATTGCTCTGGGAACTCGGGCGTCTTTGAGCGGGCTGTTTGTGATCTTGGTGCTGATAACTTGGATGGCGGTGGGAGTTGGGTGGATGGGTTCTGTGGAGATGAAGAACTATTTGCTGACAATGGACGCTGCATCAGCTCCGGCGGCGGGGGTTCCTGAAGCCGCAATGGCGGTGCTGGTGCAGCAAACTCTCTTGGTGGCGAGCCGCACTCAGCACTGGCTGCTGGCAGCTTTGGGTTTGAGTTTGATCGCGGGGATAGTGGCTTTTGTGTCGGTGTCGGCAATTATTCGGAATCTCGGCTTGCTGCGGGAAACTGCCGAAGAGATGGCGAGCGGTGATTTGACGGCTCGATCGCCTGTGGTTTCTAATGACGCGATCGGGGTGCTATCTTCTACTCTCAATACAATGGCTCAGCAAATTAGCAGTTTGCTCAACGGTTTGGAAGTGCGGCAGCGGCAGCTAGAGGAACGATCGCGCGAATTGGAAGTTGCTAAGAACGCTGCCGAAGCTGCTAACCGGGCGAAAAGCACTTTTTTGGCAAATATGACTCACGAGTTGCGGACGCCCTTGAATGCGATTATTGGGTACAGCGAGCTGCTGCAAGAAGAGGCTCTGGAACTCGGCGAAGAAGAGTTTGTGATGGATTTGGCAAGCATTAATATGGCAGGCAAGCAGTTGCTCACCATTATTAGTGACATCCTGGATATTTCTAAAATTGAAGCAGGAAAGGTGACTCTTTTTTTAGAGACTTTTGAGGTGTGGAATTTGATCGAGGAGGTTGTGACTACTGTTCAACCCCAGCTAGGGAAAAATGGCAATACTTTGATGGTCAATTGCGATCGCAATATTGGCACGATATACTCCGATTTGTCAAAGCTGCGGCAAGCGCTGTTGAATTTGGTGACCAATGCTGCTAAGTTTACCGATCGAGGCAAAATTACGATTAATGTTTGGAAAGAAGAAGGGGAGGTTTTGCCGCTCGACAATTCCGAAGAACTCTCGGCAGCTTTTTCTGGGTGTCAACAGCCTGCGATCGTCTTTCAAGTAACCGATACCGGCATCGGCATGACTGAGGATCAGGTATCGAGGCTGTTCGCAGCTTTCGCTCAAGCCGACGATTCTACTACCCGCAAATACGGCGGCACCGGTTTGGGGCTGACAATTAGCCGGAAGTTTTGCCAGATGATGGGCGGGGACATTACGGTTGATAGCGAGTTTGGCTGCGGTTCTAGTTTTACGATCCGGTTGCCGATTGCGGTTACAAGCCCGAAAGAAGCGCAGGACGATCGAGAAACCGCAGAAATGCAGCCGAAGTCTTCCGACGACGATTTAGAAACGAGTGCAGAATCGACGGAAGCGAAGCAAAAAGCAGTGCGATCGCAAGCGCTGGAGCTGCCCAATGCTGCTACTGTCCTAGTGATTGACGACGATCCGGACGCGCGGGATTTGATGACCCGCTGCTTGTCGAAACAGGGATTTCGGGTGCGATCGTCGGCTAGCGGTCAAGGGGGGCTGATGTTGGCTAAGAATTTGCTGCCGGACGCGATTATTCTGGACGTGATGATGCCAAGTATGGACGGCTGGGCGGTGCTGTCGGCGTTGAAAGCCGATCGAGATTTGGTTGATATTCCAGTGATTATGATAACTTTTTTGGACGACCAAAATCAGGGTTTGGAATTGGGAGCGGCGGAGTATGTGAGGAAGCCTGTGGATTACAAGCGCTTTGCTGCTTTATTGAGCAAATATCAGGGTCTGGGGAAGTAGTTATTAGTCATATCTATTCTGCTTGCACGAGCAAGATATTGTTGACTGTTGACTGTTGACTGTTGACTGTTGACTGTTGACTAAAATTATGATTTCGGAACAACTGACTGTTTAGACATTTAAACAATACCGATGCAACCGCAAACGATATCAGTAGTCATTAGCCCTTGAACTCTCAAATGTGAAATATCAACTGTTAAATGTTGTGACTTCTTAACAGTTATAGCAACCGCGAAGAAGCTGAGGACGTTATTAATTGTTGAAATTATTGCTGGGATAGTTTTCTGCCGAAGGTCTTCTGCTAGAACTGTTACCACTTACCAAAAATATTTTAATATTTAATCGCTCTCCTGCCAACGGATCGGACACTCTTGTTGTAACTAAAAAGTGAGATTTTGTGGATTGAGTAGTTCGCTTTGCCAGCGAACTCAAGTTCTTTGGCTAACCTGTGACCGCATTAGGAATAGAGATTTGTAGCGCTTTTTCGCTCGTGCTTTTCATGACCCAGTTGATGTATTTAACAATGGCGAAAAGATTGTTGGCGTTGCTGAGTCACGGTATGAAAATAGATAAGTTGGAAATTCCGAAGATGTTCTGACGCGCTTGTTTCATTTTTTGCAGATTGAGTCGTTCATACCATAAATCAGCAACGCCACTCTGGCGTTGGTTGGGGCATTGTTCCAGTGAAGGTAGGTTACGAGGGTTGATCGCCTGCATCACTCGCCACAGTAGCATCGGGTGCTGCCGATTCTAGCTCCGGTGGCAGATGATTCGTGATGAAGGAACTCCAATGAGCTATTCCACCTGAATCAAATTCCATCTGCAAAATTGACGCATTCGGTACTGGAAATCCTCGCGAAAATCCCAAAAGCCGATTCATCGCAACGGCATCAATTAACTTTGGGTTAGCCAAAATCTGCCACAGCATTGCTTTGATAAAAAATCCATGTGAAAAGATAACTACAAAACCGGATTGTTGTTGTAACTGGTTTATGAAAGTTCGGACTCGTTCCATCAGTTGGACCAAGGATTCGGCGTTGGTTCCATCGACATATTCAGGGTCGCAGCGATCCCAGTAAGCTTTGCTCAGAGGTTTGCGATCCAGGATTGTGGTTGGTTGATCGAACTGTAGACCCAGATAGGTAAATTCCTGAACTTGCCAAACCTCAACGGGTGTATGTGGAAATTTTTCAATCAATGGTTGAGCAGTGAGTTGTGTTCTGAGATAAGGTGAAGTCACAATCAAGTCGGGAGATTGTTTAACGGCGGTTGGAATACATTTTGATTAGACATCTCCGAAAAATAAAATAAAGAGTAGGAAGAGATGGTAAAATATCTTTTTTTCGGGACTGAACATGAGT
>NZ_JAUBQE010000072.1:0-26622 GCF_036701115.1 Microcoleus sp. Pol1C5
AGATGTTCAGCCTATTTTACATTTTTTTTTGTACCCCCTTGACAATTTGCACTTTTTCTTAACTTGTCACAAATGCCTTAGAAGTAACTAGCACGCCAATTTTTGATGAGACGGGTAATGTAGAATATGCGATCGCAGCTTTTCAAGATATTAGCTCGCGCCAGCAAGCACAGATTACGCTCATTGAAAATGTCCGTTTAGAACAGGAAATTCGCGAGCGCAAAAAAACAGAAGAGGCTCTGCAGCAGAGCGAGGCACGCTACCTGGGTATTCTGGAAGACCAGACAGAACTGATTGCCCGGTATCTGCCAGATGGTACCGTTACTTTTGTCAATGAAGGCTACTGTCGATTTTTTGGACTGACAAGGGAACAACTCATCGGGCATCACTACGAACCTGTCGTGTTTGAGGAAGACCGCGAATATGTAACCCGACTCGTTAATTCCATTAGCAAAGAAAATCCCTTTGTCACAATTGAAAATCGGGTGATTGTTAGCTCCGAAGTGCGTTGGACGCAGTGGGTTAACCGAGGGATATTTGATGATTCGGGTTGCATTGTTGAATTCCAGGCCGTAGGACGAGATATCAGCGATCGCAAAAAAGCAGAAGCAGAACTCGAACGCGCAAAAGAAGCAGCCATTGCCGCCAACCTCGCCAAAAGCACTTTCCTTGCCAACATGAGCCACGAATTGCGAACTCCCCTTAACGCCATTCTCGGTTTTTCTCAACTGATGAATCAGGATACAAATCTGTTAGATGAACAAAAAGAGAACCTTAACATCATTCAGCGCAGTGGAGAGCATTTATTATCTCTAATTAATCAGGTGCTTGACCTTTCCAAAGTTGAAGCTGGAGGCATGACGCTATCTAAAAATAATTTTCACATTCATCACTTTTTAGCGGAAATCGAGGAGATGTTTGCGTTGAAAGCCAACACTCAAAGCTTACACTTACGATTTGAATGTGATGCCGATGTTCCTAAATATATCTGCGCTGATAAAGTTAAGTTGCGGCAAGTGCTGATTAATTTTGTCAGTAATGCCGTTAAGTTTACCTCTTCGGGAAGCGTGTCTTTAGAAGTAAAAAATAAAGAGGTAAAAACCCAAAGTGAAGCCGAAATACCAACAACCAACAACCCACAATCAACAACCATTACCTTTGAAGTAAAAGATACGGGAGTTGGGATTGCGGCAGAGGAACTGGAGAATCTATTCAAACCCTTCGTGCAAACAGCATCCGGTCAAAAAGTACAGCAAGGAACCGGATTAGGACTGACGATTAGCCGTCAATTTGTCCGCTTGATGGGAGGTGAAATAACAGTCATTAGTCACGGTAAAGCTTTCACCCCTGGAATGCCTCTCAAGGAATTTTTAGAAGACACAACGGGCACAACATTTAAATTTGACATTCCTGTGGGCATCGCTGATGCCAGCGCCATTCAAAACCAACCCCACAGTCGTCGCGTCGTTGCCCTAGCGCCTAACCAACCCCAATATCGCATCCTAGTAGTGGACGATCGAGATTACAATCGGCAACTGTTAGTTAAACTCCTCCAACCTGTTGGTTTTGAAGTGCAAGAAGCGACTAACGGTATTGAAGCGCTTGAAATTTGGGATTCATACTCACCCCATCTGATCTGGATGGACATGAGAATGCCAGTTATGGATGGGTATGAAGCCACGAAACGCATTAAAGGCACCCTTAAAGGTCAAGCTACTGCTGTTATTGTTATTACTGCTAGCGTGTGGGAAGAAGAAAAGGCAGTTATTTTATCTGCTGGTTGTGATGATTTTGTGCGAAAACCGTTCCACACAGAAGCCATCTTTGACATCATGGCTAAACATTTGGGAGTCGGTTATATTTATCAGGAGCAAGAGCTATTGTCTTCCCCTTCTAATGTGACTGGAGAACCGTTAAATTTCACTGATTTATTAGCAGCGATGTCAAAAGAATGGATAGTAAAATTATATGAAGCAGCTATTGACGCGGATTCGGAATTAGTTTTTCAACTCCTAGAGGAGATTCCTGAATCTCAAGCTTTCGAGCTTCAAACTCTCAGGGGTTGGGTGACGAAGTTTCAGTTTGAGAAGATTCTCGATTTAACTGAACCCTTGATTGGTGAATCTTGAGACAGCCGATTGCAGGTTTATGAAGTAAACTCTCGATCGATCCCCCCTAGCCAACCCCTACTCCCCTTAAGAAGGGGGGGACAAGAGTATTCAAAGTCCCCCTTCTTAAGGGGGATTTAGGGGGATCGAGACTCAGCTAAAAGCGAGATTTCTTGGGTCGGATTGCGTAATTACTGTTTCTGCTATTTGATGCTAGTACGCGGTTGGTTCTGTTCAATCATGGACTGTAATGCCGACTGTTTTAAGTCTGTAAGATCGCGGATGGTAATTGAGCAACCGTCTGCCAATCTCACAGCAGTTACATAATAGCATTTGTCAAGCTCCTCATTTTCTAGATGAACCTCTCCTTCAAGTGATTCTCCAGTCTCAACAACCTCTACTAATAAATCAAACAATCCGGGACTCAAGTGATTAAGCAGTTTTTTCAGAACGGGTTCGCCCGCAAGTTCGGTTCGTTTTTTCCCTAAGAGTCTGGCAAAGACAGGGTTAACTACCAAGCAGCGAAAATCTTCAATTTCTCCAGCGATATCTGCCCTCACCGCCTCCACTGCGGCTATTCCATCCAGAGATGAGTTTAGCAAATTTGCCAACAGGGTGCGAGATTGGTAGGCGATTTCTGCGGTTTGCTGGTGTCGCTCGATTGCTTCTTTAAGCTGGCGTTTTTGGTGCTGGATAGTGACCTGAGTTTCGAGGCGAGCTAGCACTTCTTCCGGCTGAAAAGGTTTAGAGATGTAGTCAACTCCCCCTACCTTAAAAGCTTTGACTTTATCAAAAACTTGATCGAGCGCGCTTAAGAAAATAATCGGAATTTCTGAGTTTTTTTCATCAGATTTGAGGGCTTCGCAGACTTGATAGCCGTCCATATCTGGCATTTTAATATCCAGCAATATAGCATCGGGGGGATAATGGCGAACAGTCCTCAAGGCCATCGAACCATTGGTGACGCAGCGAACTTTGTACCCCTCGTTAGTGAGAATTCTTGTTAGAAAACGCAGATTCTCTTGGATGTCATCAACAATTAAAATGTTGCCTTTGTAAGTTTCTAATTCATTGATGTCACTTTCTCCTACCGAAGCCATCCTCATAGGTTCGCCTTCGACTTTGGCCTCGACGATCGCAATTGTGGTGCTTGGCTTCTCTACCAGAGAGCGGAAGTTATTTTTAGTAACTTTTTCCCCCATTACGTCTGAAAGGCGCTGCCACAGGATGGCAGCTAAATCTTTGATATGTCCTATGCTCAGGTACAAGCTGTCAGCAAGTACACTATAAGTTGCGTTTTCCCAAGCAGCTTTTAAGATTTCTTTTTCCAGCAAACTTAACGTTTTACTGGTCTTGGACTCTAAGGCTGCTTCGATAAATTCTAGAGCTTCTTCAAAAATCATGTACAAATCCATCTCATCGGGTAAGGTTTTTCAGTTTTGCACCCTAGCTTTGAGTTATACACCGTACTAAGTCGGTGGAGTAATTCCTAATAGCTATTATGACAGACTTATTGACAATTACGCTCCGGGGCGATCGCCCCCGATCCCGATTCCACCTTGTCGAAACCCGAAAAAGGGGATCGCGGCCGCCTAATTCTTTGTGAGGGCGATGGCTTAAACCCTTTAATTGCAAGGCTTTTAAGTTGCTTGTCACCCCGTCAGCTCCAAATGATCCGACTTTTCCGACTTTACGATCCGACTTTTCCGACTTGCTTTATGCCGAAATCCCAAACATACTATTAATAGCATCTACCAAAAGACATAGAACAGTACCAATCATGCTGTCGATTTGCTATATCTAAAGATAGATAGCACAACCAGGGCGTCGGACTTTTCCGACTTTATGAGCCGACTTTTCCGACTGACAGGGGCGGGGGAGGGGAGCCCTGATACAGACATGGAAAGGATGCAGCCTCAAAAAAAGAGCAACTGAATCCAATCTTTATCCGCATAAATACTGAGACCACACTCAGCTAGATGTTTGCGGGATTGGGGTGCAACGAAAAAAGAAATAGAAAAATGTTTCTTCACATTTATTTTTCACCACCTTTAAAATCATGTCAAATTCTCAATCGGTTATTGCAACAGACATTCGGTGTTGTCCTGAAGATATAGAGAAAGCATTTTGGCAGCTATGGCAGCAGAATCGAGATTATCTTTACCGTTGCTGTCTCAGGTGGATGGGGGGGAATCCTACTGATGCCGAAGAAGTGCTCAGTCGCGCCATGCTCAAAGCTTGGCATAAATTGCCCGACTATGCCGAAAAAATCACCAACCTCCGAGCTTGGCTCACCCGCTTAACCCATAATTTATGTATAGATATACACCGAGAACGCCGCCGGAAAGCAATGCAGATGGAGGATATTGAAGAAGTAGCTGCTACAGAAAGCTCAGCAGTTATTTCTTGTTTTGACTCTCCTGAAGAGGCACTTCTACATCATGAGTTGGGACAGTACATTCGCCGCGCTATTGATACTCTTCCTTCTCGATTACGCAATCCGTTTATCCTGCGTTACTGCTACCAGATTGCGTATCAAGATATTGCCCAAAAACTTGCTCTCTCTCTCAATAACGTTTACAAGCGCATTCAACAGGCACGAGAAATTCTGCAAAAGCGTTTGAGCAGGTATTTGTCAGGGTTGGACGATGGTTTGTTAGATTCCTCCGAGTCGTCTCAAAAGGGGGACGTTGCCTTTAGCAGCGATGATTTTGCCGCAGGGGTAGTGCCCCAGTGCCTACCGCGTCAAGATTGTGGAGCAACCACGGGTGGGGCGATTCCCTACGGGATAGCTTCGCTTCACGCAGGCCGATTGCCCCTACAATCCGATGAAACGATCGCATCCGACTCGACCGCCCCGATGACAGAGAACATTGGCGAGACAATTAATTATCAGGTAGCAGCAATATGTCTAGAAACACTACACTCCGGGTGGTATCCCTCACTCAGTCCTCTGGGGTGGAGTTGAATGCTTACCTGGTTCTAGACTCCAAGCCAGCCCGAATTGACCAGAAGCTGAAAACATTAAGTGAGTACGTGCAGCAGTATCCTTCGGGATGGAAGAAACGGTTGGAATTGGCGAATCTGCTGTATGCAATGGGTCGTATTGAGCAGGCGGTTGAGGAGTATCGCCAAGTAATCGATCGGCAGCAACCATTGATTGGCGTGCGGTTGCAATTGGGGAAACTCTTGCAGCTTATGGGACAAAAGGCTGAGGCAGTAGGGGTTTATGAAAGTGCCTTGGCCAATGCACGCAATGAGGCGACTCGGCAGCATATCAGCGGATCGAGCGCACTCTGTAGAAATGACACTCAGGGCGCGATACTCGCTTTTGAGTCGGCGGCTTCCCTTGAACCCAATAATGCGGCTCACTGGCTGGCGTTGGGGCAGGTGCAAATGGGGAGAGGGGATGCGGTTGCAGCTTTGCGATCGTTCGATCGGGTTTTGTCACTGAACCCGGATGATTTTGTAGCGCTGATTGACAGCTACGACGCGAGTCAGGCGGTGGGGAATGTGCGCCAAGCGCAGCGGCGGTTGAGCAAAGTGCTAGAGGTGGCTCCAGGTGATTTCCGAGCGCTCAAACGACTGGCGGATACTCGTTGCCGGATGAGATTGGTATCCGGTAAGGAGGGGAAGCAGACTAAACAGATAATTGGTTCTGTGCTGCAACAGGCTCCTGATGCGGCGGATGCCCGCGAGTTGCTGGCATATTATCACCTGTTCAGGGGGGAGTCGGCTAATGGGGTTGGGGTGTTGGAACGGTTTACTGAGGAACACCCGAATCATCCGAGGGGTTGGTATTCCTATGGGCGTTACTTGTTCCATACCGGGGAATATCAGAAAGCGGCTGAGGCGATGCTGAAGGCTTATCGTCTGTATCCCCAGGATTGTGAAATTTATCGGGCGTTGTGTGAGATTTTGTCTGTTACCTCTCCCCCAGTTCCTCTCGATCCCCCCCAGCCCCCCTTAACAAGGGGGGAGCTAGAGCAGGCCAAGTCTTCTAACTGCACGGGGAGAACTCCTCTGGAAGTCCCCCTTGTTAAGGGGGATTTAGGGGGATCTAACCGTCGTCTCCCAGCTCCTCTCGATCCCCCCCAGCCCCCCTTAACAAGGGGGGAGCTAGAGGAGGCAAAGCCTTATAATTGCAAGGGGGAAACTCCTCTGGAAGTCCCCCTTGTTAAGGGGGATTTAGGGGGATCGAACCCTCAAGTAACCCTTGCATCAATAGTAGAAGAGATGCTCGATCGTTTTCCCCAACGCTGGAGTGTTTGGACGACGGCGGGGCGGGTGTTGGTGGAAAGTTTTCAGGAAATCGATCGGGGGTTTAGTGTCTCTGCGAAGGGGACGCAACTTGAACCGCAGTTACCAGATGCTTGGTTTGGTCATGGGCGGGTGTTGGCGCTGGCGGGGAAACACCGGGAAGCGGTGGAAACTTTGGCGCAAGGATGGCAGTTGTTACCAGAAGATGGGAGTTATCTGCAATCTGTATCTGCTGCGGTGTGGCTGGGGGAGAGTTATCGATGGCTGGGGGATGAGGTGGCGAGTCGGAAATGGTTGGAAAAGGCTTGTCAGTCCCAGGAATTGATGGAGTTTGACCCAGCGATGGCTGGTTACTGGCAAGGGAGAGCGTTGTTGGGGTTGGGGGATGTGGCGGAGGCAGTGGAAGCTTATCGAAGTGCGTTGAAGCGGCGGTTGCTCTACCCTTTTCGTGGGGAGGTTGAGGAGGCTGTGAAACGGTTGAAAGGTAAGAGGCGAAAGGGCGATCGGGCTTGAAGCTGGTTTGATGGGGTGCATTGAGTTGGGAAAAAACAGCCTCTAACTCGAAAAATTCAGAAATTGACCTCTGGATTCGTCTTATAGGTGTAGAGACGGAAGAACAAAATAAAATTTCCTCTCTACAAAACCCAAGGAAACTAATTGAAAAGGAGGTCAAGTATCATGGGAGACCGAAAAAGATTTTGATTTAAAAAAATTACATTATCAGCCGATGAAAGGTGATTTAAAATAGATATAGGTTGGGCATTGCTCACCCTATATCTTTTGTTGCTGACCTTAAGTTAATGACAAAATCTGGTGCAATGGGTGGAAATTATAGTTCTAGTGTTTGAGGCTGGTTTTATGGGTGCATTGAGTTAGGAAAAAATAGCGGCTAACTCGAAAAGTTCAGAAATTGACTGCCGGAATCGTCTTAAGGGTGTAGGAGCTAACCAAACGAAAGAGAACTAATTTACAAAAAAGGAGAGAAACACAAATGCCAATCATACAACCGATGGGGCAGTTAGCCAATATCCCAGATAACACCAGAGATTTTAAGGTGAGTTACGTGGGGGGCGAAGACGATAACTTTCCCAAAAACAGCATGGTCGAAGTTGCTTTAACTGCCGGAGGACAAATCCAAAACCAGTTAACTTTTACCTACGAACTCGAAGTCCTACGAGTCCCAAACGAGGGGACATTTAATTCGCCAGTTATAACCATAGAAAATATATCAAACTTTCCAATCGACATAACATTTCAATGAAAACCTGCCTGACAAAAAGGGGGTGATCGCTTTTTAGTTGAGCTTAAAACGAAGGAGTGCGATCGCTTTTCAGGATCAGGGTTATAAAATCAGGGGGGCAATTGCCCCTCTTTTTTAATTGAAAGAAGGCGAGCGCTTTATTAGCTGCGTCTCCTGATTATACAAAAAGCCGATCGTTATTGATGCTTTTTTCATGGGTGTGTTGAGTTAGCAAAAAAAAGCCTGTAACTAGAAAAATTCAGAAATGGATAAGTGGAAACGTTTTATAGGTGGACAAGCGAAAGGAATAAAACCTAACCTTGTCCCTGGTCAAATACCAGTCACAAAACCAATACATAAAAAAGGTTTCCGTATAACCTCTTTTATGATGTACTGAAAATTCAGGAGAGAAAAAATGGCTCAAATAGTTGAGAAAGGCGATTGGATCAAATTCAACCCGGATTCAAAGAAAGAGGAAACTATCAAATGGCAACAAGATCTTGGCAGCCGACAAGAACAGTATATTGCCCTACCCTACTCTGTGAAGGATAAAGAGGCAAGTGGAAGTCTGTTTATACAACTAGGTCTTGCGGACTCATTTTTTCAGAAATGTCAAAAAGATGAATCCAGCAACCCATTAGTTAGCGGGGGTTACAAAATTCAGGTTGATGAGGCTTTCCAATACGGACAAAACAATGAGAAAACGTTGCGGTTTTTAGTCTACCACAATAAAGCTAATAAGCCATACCAACATCGATTCATTGAGACCACTGCCTTTTCCAACATCGGAAACAAGATTGTAGCGGTTGGAGCAGGTGCCGCTCCGGCATGGGGCGAACTCTTAAAGAAAGGGGCAGACCTAGCAAAAGGTTTCATTGGTGATTATTTGAGAGACTTCTAAATAGAGTCGCAACTTTCTACTTTAACCCTAAATGGGTTGTAAGCGGTGTGCCGTCTCGGCGTGCCGCTCTATCGTTTTCTGGATTTGACGGGGTTGGGAAGGTGGGGAGGATGACGAAGATTGAGCAAAAAATACTACCCTGCCCCTGTGCACCCCTGCTCTCCCATCTCCCTAGCCCCTCTGATGCAAAGATCCGACTTTTCCGACTTTACGATCCGACTTTTCTGACTGACAAGGACATAGGAGGGGAGGCATGATAGAGACATGGAAAGGATGCAGCCTCAAAAAAAGAGCAACTGAATCCAATCCAAACCTGGATAAATGCTACGTCAAAGTATAAATCGTGCCTGTAGACAAACTCCCATAACTCATGGAACTTATTTGGTTCTTTAAAACCCTCAACAAATACATTGCCTCCTACAAATGGCAATTCATTTTACTCTTTATCTGCCTGATATTCGACGCAGCCTTTGATTCAGTCTTCCGAGCCAGCTTAAAATTTATCATCAATGCCGCCATCGTTCCCCAAAACTATAGTCTTCTGGTTCTAATCCTGTCATTGCTAGTTGTCGGAGCAATTCTATATGCCTGCATCGGTTTGCTAGGAATTTTCCTAGGAGCGCGTTTAGGCATTTTAATCACCAACAATATCCGACACTCTCTATTCGAGCATCTCCAAAGCCTTTCAATGGAGTTTTTTGGACGGCGTTCAGCCGGGGATATTGTCAATTGTCTCATCGCCGATGTCCAAAAGGTGGAAAATGGTGTAATTACAATGGGACTGACAGTCGTTGTTTTAGAACTGTCTAACTTCCTATTTTCTCTGGTTTTCCTCTTCTTCCTCAACTGGCAATTAGCCCTGCTCAGTTTAATCGGTTTAACCCTCTGCACCATTGCCCCAGCAAAAATTGCCAGCCTTGCCACCGAAGTCGGCTATAAGTTGCTGCAAAAAGAAGGACAGATTGCCAGCGTCGTCGAAGAGAATATCCTCTCGCAAACCGTTGTCAAGATATTCGGGATGGAGAACCAAATGACTAAGGATTTTTCCAGGGATTTGAATGACTTAAAACAGGTTTATGTCCGGGCAACCTTTCTCTCCTACTTAGTGCAGAAAGTCCCGATGATTGGTTTTGTCATGACGCAGCTTATCGTTTTAAGTATCGGTGCAGTGAGGACCTAAAGGAATATAATTTCTGTAGGAACTCTTACCTCCTTTCAAGTTTTACTGGTAGGTTTGAATCTCAATATCCTCGGCTTAACTTCGTCAATACCTGCATTTATTGATGGAGTGGCAGGGCTGCAACGCATCAGCGATATCTTATCAGAAACCCCGGCGATTCAGGATGCACCGGATGCGATTGATTTACCTCAGTTTTCCAGTGATATTAACTTTGACGATGTTAGCTTTAGCTACTCCCAAGATAGAGGAGGAGTTAAAAATCTCTCCCTAAAGATTCGCCAAGGAGACTTCGCGGTATTTGTCGGTCAAAGTGGAGCAGGCAAAAGTACAATTGTCAACTTGCTGACGCGATTTTATGACCCGGATAAAGGACGCATTCTGTTTGATGGAATTGATTTGCGTTATACAACAGTACGCTCCCTCCGTTCTCAAATTGGGCTGGTTTCTCAGGATGTAATTCTGTTTAATTGCTCGGTGCGAGAAAACATCCGCATGGGCTATCTAGAAGCCACTGACGAACAAGTCGAAGCCGCAGCCAAAGCCGCCGAGATTCACAACTTTATTTTGTCCTTACCCCAAGGCTACGACACACCCGTTGGTGACAGGGGCGGACAGTTATCAGGGGGACAACGGCAAAGAATCGCTTTAGCGAGAGCTTTGGTAAGAAATCCAGCAATTCTGATTCTGGATGAAGCCACATCCGCCCTTGACCCCGCCACAGAAGCCGAAATCCTCGCCACCATCGAGCGCATCACCAAAGAACGCACCGTGATTTTGATTACCCACCGCATGGCTCATGCGTTGCGTGCGGATGTCATGTACGTGCTGGAAAACGGCGGCTTGGTTGTTAGCGGTTGACACACAGATTTGACCTGTACTGAACATTTTGGAGTTAAAAATTATGACCAGCACAAATGATTACAAATGGCTAATTCCCTCTTCTCATGGCCTTGGCTCGAAATCTATTGAAGAAGAGAAAGAGATGTGGGATAAAAGCCACGAAGATTATACCAACACCGCTTTCAGTCTCACCCAAGACCCCAAAATCTGCAAAAACTTAATCAGTCCAGAGCGTTCTCCCGGCTATGATATTCCCAATTCCCCTGACATCAAAGTCCTAATTCCCGGTTGTGGCTCGGAAATTTATCTTCAGAAAACCTTACTAGAATTTTGCCCCCAAATTGGACAAATCTACTGTACCGATTTTTCCAAAACAGCGATTGAAACAGCACAAGAAGACTGGAAAAAAGCCGATGGAGATTCCCGACTCAACAATCAGCAAATCGTGTTTGAGGAAGTAGACTCCACGCGAATCACCGGACAAAAACCGGAGTGGAACGATAAATTTGATTACGTCCTCCTCGTAAATGCCGTGGTTTCCAGTGAGGATAAAACCAACCGCGAGATGATTCGGGAATTTGGGAAAGTTCTCAAGCCAGGTGGCAAGATATACGGATATTTTCCAACCACCTTAGGCTTTTTAGAAATTGCCTATTTCAGTCGCAAACACGCTCACTGTGTTACAGAGGGATTTATCGATGTCTACGGCAATAAAGTTTGGGATGCTGAGTGGCAATATCCCCAGATTTATTACACTCCCTTGCGGTTAAATCGCATCTTTAAAGAAGCGGGATTAAAACAACTCTGTTTGGAGATGCAGTTTTTGGACTATGAGCCTTTTGTTTCCATGTTTAAAGAGATGATCGATCATGACGATCCGGATATCTTTCTCTGGCATCTTCTAGTTCGTTATGAAAAATAGGACTTAGGGATTTGGGCGAAGCATCAAGGGAGATGCTTCGTTTCAGTCAGGATGACACATAGGCTTTTCGTAAGTAGGGACACCGCACCGTCTCCTTCTTCGTGTCAACTTAACGTCAAACCCAGTCACAGAATGCTGTTTGACTGTTAAGCCTAGATCCCCCCTAGCCCCCCTTAATAAGGGGGGGACAGGAGTCTTATTAAAGTCCCCCAACAACCAGGGGGATTTAGGGGGATCTAGACTCAGGTAAAAACGAGATTTATCAAAGGTTTTAGCCTTAAGTTGACAGGGTTTGGGTACGGTGCGGTGTCCTTACTGAAAAAAACCCGCCGACAAAACTGTCAGCGGTGAGTTGTGGTTGAGGTCAAACTCTAGAATATTGAAATTAACAGAGGTGATGAGTACGATCGCGCGCTTGAAGAGAAATGTATCGAAATAGAAACGCGATCGAAATTTATTTTTTCTACCCTCCGATAACTCCCCACCTACAGATTGTTTCCCAACTACGCTTCAACTATCAGAGTAATGTTGTCAAGTCTCACGACGCGAACAACTTCGCCGGGTTGCAAAGTTATTTCTCGAACGCACTTGGCAGGCCACCAACTGCTTTGAAATCGCACGCTGCCGGACTGATTTGGTTTAATTTCTTCTTCAACGATCGCTCTGTCTAAATCGCTGACAGTCATGATTACTTTCTCCTGATTGTAGTTTGGCTGGAACCTTGGGATGCTATAAACTTATAGCTCGACTCCCTAAGCCATTGATTTATAACGCGGCTTCCACTATCAAAGTAATATTGTCAATTCCGACTACGCGCACCACGTCACCAGGCTCAAGAGTCATCTCTCCATCGCACTTCGCCGGCCACCAACTGTTTTGGAAACGAACGCGACCGGACTCATTAGGTCGAATTTCTTCATCCACGATCGCTTTTTCGGAATTGTCAAAATTCATGATTGCTTACTCCCGATTGTAGATTTGCCTTAACTTTCAGAATTATTGATCGCAAACGACGCTGCAACGATCAAAGTAATATTTTCAATTCCCACGACGCGAACCACCTCACCGGGTTCAAAAGTCATGTCTCGATCGCACTTCGCCGGCCACCAACTGTTTTGGAAACGAACCCGGCCGCATTCTTGAGGGCGAATTTGTTCATCTACGATCGCTGTTTCAACATCGTTAATAGACATCGCTGCTTGCTCCTGAATATAAACTCGACTCGATCTGTGTGTAAGTTAGAAGCTTGTCTGTCAACTTCCCCTCCACACTCAACAGTATCCCCGGCCAACCTCGGCCGTGTCAGTCGGTAAAAGTCTATACAAGTCCACTGTTTGAGGGTGTAAGCGAGTCGGAAAAAGTCTGTTAAAGTTGTCTCAGATGGGTAACGCTAAACCTGGTGACTAAATGGAAGCCGATCGTGCACTGGATTTTACCAACTCGTTACTTGTGGCTCGAAACCTGAAAACTCTCGATAACCTTGACAGCGCGATCTTTCGCGAAGCTTGGCAAGGCGTGCAAGGCAGGACGTACCAACAGGTTGCAGATAGTGAAGGGTATGGAGTAGGGACTGTTAAGGACGCTGCCTCTAATTTGTGGAAGCGACTTTCAGCGCTGTTTGGAGAAGGCGAAAAAGTTAAAAGAGACAACCTTCAAGCCGTTGTAGAGCGGTATTGGCGCAGCTACTCGAAACTAGAACCGCAGTCGGGACAAACTGTTCCGGTCCAAGTATCTCTCGGAGTTGATGCGGATTTGGAAATCGAAAACCCGAATTTTTTGGGCAGAGTCGGGGCTATCGAAGATCTCAATACTCTTGTCGCCCAAGGTGCAAAAGTGATTGTCATCCAAAGTGCCGGCGGTATCGGCAAAACAACTTTGGCCAGACAGTATCTCAAATCTCAAGGGTTCGATCGGGTAATTGAACTGTTGATGGCAAAAGAGACAGAGAACATCACAGCTTTGGAAAGCGCGATCGAAGAATGGCTCAAGCAAGACTTTCAGGAAGAACCTGGGCCAGACTTTGGCGTCACCCTGGGGCGGCTGAAGCGGCAGCTTCAGACTCACAAAGTCGGCGTATTGATTGACAATTTGGAAGCCGCACTCGACGGACAAGGTAAGTTTATTGAACCGCACCGGCTTTACGTGGAACTGTTGCGAGTTTTGGCTGACGCAGCGGTGCAGTCGGTAACGCTGATTACCAGTCGCGATCGACTTTGCGATTCAGATGTCACCGTCGAACACTACTTGCTTCCGGGATTAGAGGTGGAAGTTTGGCGGCAGTTTTTTAGCTGCCGCAACATCAATATAGATGATGTCGCCCTCCAGGAAATGCACAAAGTTTACGGCGGCAATGCCAAAGCAATGGGCATTATTTGCGGCACGATCCGAGAAGATTTTGACGGAGACATGGCGGCTTACTGGCTGGAAAACAGCGACCATCCACTCGTTGAAACAGACTTAAAAAATTTAGTTACCAGTCAATTCAACCGCCTCCTCGAACTCGATGCCGAAGCCTATCAACTCCTCTGTCGCTTGGGCTGTTACCGCTATCAAGACGTGCCGACAGTCCCTACTGACGGACTTTTGTGTTTGCTGTGGGACGTGCCCGAAGCCGGACGCCGACAAATCATTAAATCGCTGTTGCACCGATCGCTAGTCGAGTCTCTGAAGGGCGAATACTGGCTGCATCCAGCAATTCGGGAAGAAGCGGTCGATCGGCTCTCGCCCGGAGACTGGGAAACTGCCAACCGCAAAGCCGCCGAGTTCTGGAGCGAGAGTGTTGAAAATATTGAGACTGTAGAAGATGCGCTGAAAGCTTTTGAAGCTTACTATCATTATGTGGCAATTAGCTGTTTCGAGCAGGCCGCGAGCGTTATCCTCAAAAAAATCAATATCCAGTTTGCCAAAGATTACAAGCTCGGTAGAGCGCTCTACAAATTAGGTTTCTTGCAGCCCATAATTTCAGCAACTACTCGGATAGTTAACAATGTGACTTCTGATTATTATTTGAGCGGTTTATACAGTGTTTTAGGTATTTGTTACCGGATTTTAGGTGAAATAAATCAAGCGATAGAATGCCATCAAATATCAGAAATAAAAGCCACTAAATCTTTGCAAATTCTAGCGAAAAGCAGCGACCCGGAAAACGGCAAACAAGCTAATCTGGAATTCTGGAAAGTTAACGCTGCAATTAATATAGGTTTTTGTCAAATAGAAATGGGCGAATTAGAATCAGCTATGGAGATATTTGTCAAGCTGAAAACTTCGCGGGACGAAATCGGGATTAATAGCTATTCGATCGATGTCGGGTTAGCTTTCCTCAACTCCTGTGTCGGAGCAAAAAAAGAGGCGGAAGAGCTTGCCGAAAAACTGTATGCCGATCGGGAAAACAGTCATTTGGTGGGTACGGGATACAAATTAGTTTTTCTCGCCGCCACCTATCAAAATCTGGGAGAGACAGAGAAAGCTTTGAGTTTGTACCGCCAAGCGATCGCCCAAACCGACCAAAACCAGTACAGCACCATCAAAGCCAAAGCTCTCAGCGGTATAGCAGGGCTGTACCGAGAACAGGGAGAATTTGACCAAGCCCTGCAGCACCATGCAGAAGCAATAGAAATACTCGATCGAGCTAGCGCCAAATTAGACCGAGCCGAAGCTTGCTATCAACTAGCACTAACAGAACAAAAACTTGGTAACACCGACAAAAGTGAAGAAAATTTTGAGCGCGCCATTCAACTGTTCAGCGAAATGGACGCTAGCAAACAAGTAGAAAAAGTACAGTTAGCCGCAATAAAAAAAACAGAAAAAATAGCTAATTAATCGAGCAACAAATCAGAAAATAGATACAATAAATGGAAGAACAACCATAAACTTTGTAGATATGAAACTAAAACGATTGGGACACGTAGCCGTCTGCGTGCAAGACATAGAGAAGTCTGCTGAATTCTACCGCAACTTGGGTATGGAGTTAGTCTGGAAAGATGCAGACTGGGCTTATTTGAAAGCAGGAGAGGACGGATTGGCGCTGTTGAGTCCGAGTTACGACCAAGCAGGGCCGCATTTTGGGTTTGTATTTGACGATCGTACCGAAATGGAATCCGCTTACGAACAACTCAAAGCCGATGGTGTTTCCGTCACCCACATTCACGAACACCGCGACGGTACTGCCTCTTTTTACGGCAGAGATCCAGATGGGAACGGCTTCGAGTACCTTTACGAACCGGCGTGACGATTCTCGGACTTGCGGATCGCGATCGGGCTAAATCCGCGTAAGGTGCGGGGCCCGGCGCACCCTACAGATTAGTGTGTCCGCGCACTCCTAACCCGTTGCTGACGGCCCGGAACATCCCTACAACTCCCCGAATAATGTGAGGTACTCACACCGACGCTTGTAAAGTTCTAAAGTAAGGTGCAGACTCTGAATCCGAAATATATCCGCAACTTCCGAAAATCGGCTCGATAATCTAAAATCTAAAATCTAAAATCTAAAATCCTCATGTTGCAGAGAATACAAGTCAGAAACCGCTGGAAATCAATCTTCAGACCCTGGGAAGAAGCAGACCCTTGGCTGTTTGCCGCTTGCATCGCCCTCACCATCTTCGGGGGAGTCATGATCCGCAGCGTCGAAATCAACCAGGGGCTGATCGATTGGTGGCGGCACTGGGTAACTGGGGCAGTCGGTTTGTTCCTCGCCATCATCATTTCCCGCTGCCGTTACCAAACACTGATTGAGTGGAAATGGCCGATTTACATATTAATCAATTTGTCCCTGATCGCAGTGCGCTTTATCGGTACTACAGGGCTCGGTGCCCAGCGGTGGATCAACATCGGCGGCTTTTACCTGCAACCGTCAGAATTTGCCAAAGTAGGCATGATTGTCACTTTAGCAGCTCTCCTGCACGAGAAGAGTGTCCCCACAGTCCGGGATATGTTGAGGATGCTGGCGATTATGGCTGTACCCTGGGGATTGATATTTGCCGAACCCAATTTAGGTACTTCCCTAGTGTTCGGCGCGATCACAATGGGGATGTTTTACTGGGGTAATGTCAATCCCGGCTGGCTAATATTGCTATTCTCTCCTCTCATCTCAGTTCTCTTCAATAACCTGTCTACACCGATTTGGATAGCCTGGGTAGTTGTTGCGGGTATTATCGCTTGGCGAACCCTGCCTTGGCCCTGGTTGGGGACTTTCGGTGCTGTGTTGGTGAACGTTGTTTCTGGACACCTCGGACATATTTTTTGGAATGTTCTCAAGGATTATCAAAAAATGCGCCTGACAGGGTTTTTAAACCCCGAGAAAGACCCTTTAGGCAGCGGATATCACTTGATTCAATCTCGGATTGCTATTGGCGCTGGGGAACTGAAGGGCCGGGGTTTGTTTCAGGGCACGCAAACTCAGCTTAACTTTATTCCCGAACAGCATACGGACTTTATCTTTTCAGCTATTGGCGAAGAATTGGGTTTTATTGGCTGTATTGCCGTGTTGTTGATTTTCTGGATAATTTGTTTCCGGTTGGTGACAATCGCTCAAACTGCTAACGATAATTTTGGTTCTTTGCTAGCGATCGGCGTACTGTCAATGTTGATTTTTCAGGTGTTCGTAAATATTGGGATGAACATTGGCTTGGCTCCGGTTACGGGTATTCCGCTGCCTTTCCTAAGTTACGGGAATGCGTCGCTGCTGAGTAATTTTCTTGGCCTGGGGCTGGTGGAGGCGGTAGCAAGCCAGCGACAGCGCAAGAAGCGTTGGAATTAGATCATTGGCAATTGCTAATTGGTAATTGCTTCTGGGAATGCGATCGCGCTTTTGATTTCTTTCGAGAGATTCTGCGGGCGATCGCATTTTTTGTCGATCGGCCTAGCCACATCTAAATTTTACGCTTCCTGAGCCGAGCCTTGATGACTGTCAAGTTTGATAAAATTATTGTGGGTGCGCGCGAAAACCAGCCCAAAAATAAAACTTAGAGGCCCAACAGCTTAAGTAGATCAACTTAATTAAACCACTACTGACGCAAAAAATAAATGGTTTTATGCGCTATGAGTAAGCCACTCTGTGTGCCGTGGACGCCCTAATGAGGACGTTCTTAAGGCCTGAAACCGTTGCTATTATTACATCTTTTTTTCCTTCTTCCTGACATCAGTTACACCCGTTACATCCGTTACATCCGTTACAAAATCCGTTGCCGAACTTCCTTCCCCTCTAATTATTCGTTCATATTCTTGTACGTAGCAACAGCCGAAGGCGAACTCCGGTTTAAATAACGGAATATCCAATACTTAAATACCGTATCCAATATCACTGGAAACGTTGCAATAAACAAAAATATGAACTGCCTATTTTCTGGAAGCCCCAAATGCCTCGATGCACCTTCGAGAACTACTTCCCAACCATGAGGCGAGTGGAATCCAACAAACACATCTGTAAACAAAATAATTACGAAAGCTTTCGCACTGTCGCTGAGGCCGTAAATCACATCGTCCATGAAAGACTTTAAAATCTCAATCTCTTTCTTGTTAGTGACGATAATGGCGGCAAAGGCAATGACTGAAATCAAATCGGCAAAAATATTTTTAATAGCTCCCCCACTTTCAGCGCGGTATTCCTCCGCGATCTCAACTGCTTTCTCGGAAATCTTCTTTTCCGTTTCCTCTAAAGAAAGCGACGGATCAGTGCCTATTAACCTTTCAAATTTCAGGTGCTGCTCAAATCTCTCCAGTTCTTGGAATGCTTCTTCTTCCAGGTTAACATTTATGAAAAGTGGGGCATTTTCTCCACCTCTAAAATGGTCAACTATCGGTCCGACTAGAAAGTTTTTGGAGATTTGATTAGCCAACAGCGGAACTAAAATCAAAAGCAAAATAAATCTGAGAGAAATAATTGTTTTTACTTTGGAATTGCGAAAATTTTTGACTACTTCTTTTTCAGCTCCAGGGTCTAAATCTTTAGTGATTCGATTCAAAGTTCCCAAAAGCGATCGCGGTAATAAATTCACTTCTTCATAGTTAGTGTCAACCTCACCATCGTGAATTTGAACCGAATTAGCTGAACCTTTATTTTTGGGATCGGGTGGAGAACTGCTATTTGTTGTAGATTTTGCCTGCTGATTTACTGAACTGACAACTGGAACAATTGCCGTCGATCTACTATTATTAACATACTTGTCGATGACTCCATCAATAAACTCTAGCTTCTCAAATATAAGGGAGGCTCTATCTTTATGGTTGAGATGTAATCCGTGCTGGTGAGGCTCAGCGCTGTGCCCCGTTTTCGGTTTTGCCCCCACTCGCTCCGGCAGTTCCAAAAAAGAACGGCTAGCATTAAACTCAACCATTCTGGTTTGGATGACCTTGAGGTATTTTTGCAGCTCGGATTTAAAGTAAGACAAGGTGCTTTGTCCGTACTCTCCCGATCGCTCAGAGATTCCTTGACCGCCAAAATGCTCGTCTTCGATCGCCTTAATTGCTAACGCAGCATCGTAGGCCTGTTCTAGAGCCCTCTCAGGGGTTTCTCGATACCATTGGTGAAGGCTGTAGAGATATTTTACAATCCTGTTCCACGGAGAAGTATTCATAGCTAAAGCTGGTTAGTTGGCTGTAGACATTAGTGATTAAAGTATTCACGGTATGGTAACAAATTTACATAAACTGACAACGGCCAGCGAGGATTCAATTTGGATTGTCGGATCTGCCCGCAGCGGCAAAACCAGTCGTTTAGTCGAGCAGTTCTGCATTTGGAGCAAAACAGTCAAGCCCTTGCCCACAAAAGTTTCAGGGCGATCGAGTTCCGGGCGGCGGCGGGCTGGACAAACTGCCCCAGCAATTTTAGTCTTAGCAGCTAACGGAGACAACCGGCTAGAATTGGCCGATCGCATCGCCGTCGCTACCGAAGGAAAATATACCTTTCACTCCACAACGCCCTTCGGTTTTTTTGAGCAGGAGGTATTGCTATTTTGGCCCCTGCTAGTTCAGTCGCTGGATTTGAGGGCTCAATTTCCCCTGCGGCTGCAACCTGAAACAGAACTGGAACTTGCCGCGAGACTCTGGCGTCGCGAACTAGACGAGGGCATTTTGCAACAAACAGGGGTAAGTCCAAACCGAATGGTGCGTCGAACACTAGACTTATTACAACTTGCTGCTGTCAGCGCTACGCCGAGAGAAGAGATTCCCAGCATTCTAGAACAGGGATTTGCTGGTGACGGCGGCTCGACCAACCTGTGGACTAGCATGGGAGAGTTGCTGGAAAGATGGCGGGAATGGTGCTTGACGCGGGGGCTCCTGACTTACGGGATTGTTTGCGAACTCTACTGGCGCTATTTGTTGCCAGATGCCACTTACCAGCAGCATTTGGCCTCTAGATATCAAGCTGTGATCGCAGACGATGTTGACGATTATCCGGCGATAAGTCGCCATTTGTTCGATCGAATGCTCGACCAAGGTGCAGCGGGGGCGTTCTCCTACAATCGGGATGGAGGAGTGCGTTTGGGCTTGGGGGCTGACACGGAATACCTAGCCAGGCTCGAAGACCGCTGTCAAAGCGTGGAAAATTTGGACGCACAAGCAGGTTTAGCCCCAGAGATTGGAGATTTAGCGGTAAGTTTAGCAGTTAATTCTGAGGGTTTTTATCCTTTAGGCTTGAGTTTGCCCGGTAAAGTTCGATCGCTCCAAACCACTTCCCGGGCTCAACTGCTGCGAGAAACCGCCGAAATCATCGTGGATGCGGTGAAATCACAAGCCGTGGAACCCCAGGAAATCGCTGTAATTGCCCCTGGGATGGATGCGATCGCCCGTTACAGTTTAACGGAAATTCTCGCGCGAGATGGTATCGCCGCCGTATCTCTCAACGATCAGCGCCCCCTCTCGACTACCCCAGAGATTCGAGCTTTACTCACTTTGTTAGCCTTAGTTTATCCGGGACTCGGCCGTTTAGTCGATCGAGACGGCGCCGCCGAAATGCTGGTAATGTTGGGCAGCCAGAAACACCGTTCATTGGAAGCAGAAGATTCTAACTCGACTTTCAATTTAACATCTCAAATTCACAATCAAAAATCGATCGACCAAGTGAGAGCAGGTTTAATCGCGGATCACTGTTTTTGTCCAAATCTCGATCGACCTCAATTGCTGCCAATTACAGCCTTTCCTCGGTGGGACAGACTGGGACACCGAGCAGCCAGGGCCTACGAGCAGATTGTCGAGTGGATCGAACAACAGCGGTTGCAACAGCAGGAGCGGCTGTTGCCGAGTCCAATTGCGCTGCTCGATCGAGCGATCCAGAAATTTCTCATGAACGACAGATACCTGCCCTACGATCGGCTAGCAGCCCTGCGCGAGTTAATGGAAACCGCCACCCACTACTGGGAAATCAACGGGCGAATTCAGCGCGTAGAACCAACAAACGGCGGCGACTCAGAAACGATCGCCCAATTCATCCAGTTGTTGCGCCAAGGAACCGTCACCGCCAACCCATTTCCAGTGCGTCCAGAAGGCCCAGCAGCCAGAGCCGTCACCCTCGCCAACATCTTCCAGTACCGCAGCAGCCGCCGCGCCCACAAATGGCATTTTTGGCTGGATGCCGGCTCGCCGCTGTGGCTGAGTGGCGGTGCGGCGACCTTGTTTGGCGCTCCCTTATTTTTGCGATCGCAACTCGGACGCCCCTGGGAAACCGAAGACGAAACGACCGCCGACCAACAGCGACTGCGACGAATTCTGCTAGATTTATTAAGTCGCTGTTCCCTGCTTTACCTTTGCCACAGCGAACTATCCGTCAGTGGACAAGAACAAACCGGGCCGCTTCTGCCCCTAATTAACAGCTCTGTTTCTTGTCAGAAGTCAGCATAAGAAAGTCGGCTTCTGAAGGCAAGAGGCACATATGTATTCGGCATTCGGCAGGAGGAAAGAAAAAATTATCACAGCGAAGATTTTTATTTTTTCGGCTTCTGGATCAATACACCGGGCTGACTCGAAGCCAGACTTCTAGGTTCTAGAGAAATGGGGCGATATTAAAGTATACCCAACATAGGCAGCAAAACGTGCAATCATTAATATTTTGAGATCAAAAGATGCCCGGCTTAAAAAATATCCATAGCCGTTGCAGTTTTGATTTAGTATGCTAGAAATGATGGGGATTATTAATCAATTTTAAGCCAGATTTGTGGCAACAAACTGATACTAATCAGTTCTTAAAGTTAATCGGCATCGTCGTTTAAAGGAGCCAAAATAATGCCAAGTGCAGTGCCAGTAGTAAGTATACCGACTCCAACACCAGAACCGACTCCAACACCAGAACCGACTCCAACACCAGAACCGACTCCAACACCAGAACCGACTCCAACACCAACTCCGACGCCGACTCCAACTCCGACTCCCTCCGGGGACGACACATTTGGCGGCATAGACGACACATTGGGCGGGGGCCAAGGTACGTCGCCTGCAGTCATCGGCGGCGTAGTCCGTGGCGGAGAAACCAACGACTCCTTAGTTGGGAGTCCCGGGCCCGACGTGATTTCCGGGCTGCAAGGCAACGACAACCTGCAAGGAGCCGACGGCGACGATTTAATATTCGGGGGCGACGATGACGACGTGCTGTTCGGTGCGCCCGGGAACGACGTTCTAGACGGCGGTTCAGGACTCGATACCCTGTACGGAGGTAAAGACAACGACTCCCTCGACGGGGGAAATAACCCCGACCAGTTATATGGCAATGATGGCAATGACACGGTAATCGGAGGCGAAGGCAGAGACACGGCTTACGGCGGTAAAGGCAGCGACAGCTTGCGTGGAGGCTCTGGCGACGATAGCTTTTTGGGCGATCGAGGCGACGACATCCTCTGGGGCGACCAAGGTAACGACTCGCTCTTCGGCGGCGATGGCGAAGACTTGGTATTTGGCAACGAAGGAGGCGACTGGGTTTACGGAAACGCCGGCGGGGATACATTTTTTTCCGGCGACGGCGACGACATCGTATTCGGCGGCGACGGTGATGACATCGTGGACGCCGGCGCTGGCAACGACGTTATTTGGGGCGAAACAGGCAAAGACGTAGTGGCAGGAGGCGAAGGCAGAGATGTCTTCGTCATCGGTGCATTCAGTTCCCCCAGCGGCAGCAGCAGCGACGGCACTAACCCGGCATTTCTCACCACAGGCGGCCCAGATCTCGCCGATGCCGACATTTTCACAGACTTTCGCCAAGGCGAAGATTTAATCGGGTTAAGTGGCGACCTCAAGTTTGAAGATTTGGTAATCTTCCAAAGCACCGAGACCAAAGCTGGCAGTACGATTATTCGCAACGGCGTCAGCGGCGACTTTTTAGCAGTATTGCCCGGAGTAGACAGCAGAACCCTAGGGCGAAGCTCATTTGTAATTGCCCCCACAGTTCCCGGCAGCGCAACTCCGCTTCCCCTGCCGACGCCGACAGACAGTCCGACACCGACAACCAGTCCGACACCGACAACCAGTCCGACACCGACAACCAGTCCGACACCGACAACCAGTCCGACGCCGACAACCAGTCCGACGCCGACAACCAGTCCGACCCCAGACGAGCCGGTGCCGACGTTCCCGACACCGACGTTCCCGACCCCGACAGGAAGTCCGACGCCGACAGGAAGTCCGACGCCGACAACCAGTCCGACGCCCATCTTTAACCAACCTCCAAGAGCAGTTAACGACAACTTCACCACGGTTGCGGGTCAAGAACTCAGTTTCAACGTTCTGTTGAACGATACTGACCAGGAACAAAGCGCTCTGACTGTCACGACTTTTGCTCCAGCAAGCAAAGGGAGTCTGGTTCCCGTGGGCGGCGGCGTATTCAAATACACCCCGAATCCGGGCTTCTCGGGTACAGACAGCTTTAGCTACTCGATCTCAGACGGCAGCGGCGGCACAAGTAAGGCGGTAGTAACCATCAACGTCAGTAGCCCGCCGCAGCTAATAATTAACGACGGTGTGGTGGTTGCCAAAAGTAATCCTACCCAGACAATCACTGCAGCCGATTTGTTAGTCACAGATCCCGATAACACGCCGTCGGAAATCGTTTACACCATTACCAAAGCCCCCGACGCTAGCAGAGGTTTTGTCCAAAGGGGTACCACCTTTCTCAACGTCGGCGGTAAATTCAGCCAAGACGATATCAACAACAACATTGTCAAATACAACTTGCTGGCAGGAGGTGGCAGCGACAGTTTCACGTTTACAGCCTCCGACGGATCTGCAACTATCGGGCCGGCATCCTTCAGCATCACGGTGGTAGATAATATTGTCGATCGCAGCGCTCTCCCGGCCAGCAGCTTTACAGGCAGCAACCTCAGCGACTTCATCCTCGGTGGGGCTGGCGACGATACCCTCGCTGGGGGCGACGGCAACGACATCATCGATGGCAGTGGCGGCAATGACCTCGAATTCGGTGAAGCAGGCAACGACTCGGTGGTGGGTGCCATCGGCAATGACATCCTCGACGGCGGACTGGGCAACGACACCGTTGACGGCGAAGACGGCATAGACTCGCTGATCGGCGGACTGGGCAACGACCTGATGTTCGGCGGCAATGACAATGACAACCTCTTGGGCGGTGACAACAACGACACCATTGAGGGCGGAACAGGTAATGACTCGATGTTGGGAGAATCCGGCGACGACTCGATACTTGGTGGCGCTGGGATCGACACCTTACTTGGTGGCATTGGCGACGACTCCATCGAGGGCGGTGCAGGCGACGACATCCTCGACGGTGGACTGGGCAGAAACTTGGTCGACGGCGGTATCAATAACGATTCCATCTCCGGCGGCGACAACGATGAAACGATGTTGGGTGGAGGAGGCAACGACACGGGACTCGGAGGTTCGGGCAATGACTACGTGTTGGGCGAGGCTGGCACCGACTCCCTCGACGGCCAAGCGGGCGACGACACTCTCGACGGCGGTGCCGGCAGCGACTGTCTCAGCGGCGCCTTCGGCAATGACTTGGTGTTGGGCGGCGATGACAACGACTCGCTTTCCGGCGGTGCAGGCAATGACATTTTGGGCGGTGGCAACGGTTCTGATTTGCTCACGGGCGATGTTGGCAATGATTTCTTCTACTACGAAACTCCCAGCGAAGGCGTGGACGTGATTGCTGACTTTAACGCTAACGGCAGCGAGACCGACAGATTTTTGTTCAGGTCGTCAAATTTCGCAGGTTTAACCAACTCAGGAACTACTCTCGATTTCACCAGTTTTATCGTCAGGAATATCGGGTCTAGCGGCGACAACATTAGCAAGCAATCAGTCATTTTGTTTGAATCTAAATTTGACAACGCTCAAGCAGTAAATGCAGTGTTGAAGAATCAAAACGGTTCTAGCAAAGCGGGAGCTTTCTTCGTGTACCTGAACAATACTTTTAACAAGTACGTTCTCGGCTTTGACCCAAATGTGGCAGATGACAGTCTCCCAGCTTTTGATTTGGGAGTTTTGAATTCTATTCCTACTGTGCCGGGAGCGCTTAGCACCGTCATTACTGCCTCTGACTTTAAGTTTATTTAGTAGTTTTTGAGTAGCGTCGCAAGGAGGCGGAACAATGCCAAGTGCAGTACCACTAGCTTTTCTCGAAGGGTTGCCAATCTTCGTGTTAGAGGATGAGAACGGCGATAGTTTGGATGGCGGCACGGCGCCGTCGCCTACGCCGTCGGCAGGGACTTCGCCTACGCCGTCGGCGGGGACTTCGCCTACGCCGTCGGCGGGGACTTCGCCTACACCGTCGGCAGGGACTTCGCCTACGCCGTCGGCGGGGACTTCGCCTACGCCGTCGGCGGGGACTTCGCCTACGCCGTCGGCGGGGACGGGCCCGGACATTTCGATCACCCCGGTGCCGCGGCCACCTGTGACAGTTCCCACGCCTCCCCCAGAGCCACTTTTTGTCGATGGCTTAGTTGTCGCAAATGACGCCAGTAACTATTTAATCGGCAGCTTGTTCAATGACACGATTTCCGGGGGTGCCGGCGACGACACGCTTCTGAGTCGGGACGGAGACGATCTACTCAGGGGCGATGACGGTAACGATTCTCTCAATGGCGGCGCTGGTAAAGATATTGTTGAGGGAGGGCGCGGCAATGACACGGCCCGGGGCGGCAAAGACGATGACTTGGTTTCTGGCGACCAAGGCGATGACGTAGCTTTTGGCGACCAGGGCAACGATCTTGTCTTGGGTTCTGAAGGCAACGACACGCTGTACGGCGGTAAAGGCAATGACTGTCTGCGCGGAGGTGGCGAGGACGACCTGATTTTTGGCGACAAGGGCAATGACAGTGTTTTTGGCGACACGGGTAACGACTGCCTTATAGGTGCTGGGGGCAATGATATTTTGTTGGGCGCCGAGGGCGGGGATGTCATCACTGGCGGTGTTGGTAACGATACTGGTGATGGCGGCGAGGGTGATGACCTGCTCTTCGGGGGCGACGGCAATGATTCTTTTTCTGGAGATGCTGGGGATGATATTCTTTCGGGCGATCGCGGATCGGATACTCTGACAGGAGGCGAGGGATCGGATATCTTTGTTCTCAGTAGGGTGGGCACGTCGCCTGGTGGCAACGGGTTTCTCACTACTGGGGGCCGCGACATCGGCGATGCTGATGTAATTAGAGATTTTAATGCGGGAGATTCGATCGGTCTAGCTGGAGGTTTGAACTTTACAGAGTTAGAAATTTTCCAAGGTCAAGGCTCGAATTCTAGCAACACGATTATTAGGGACAGGCAAACTGGGGAATTTTTGGCGGTGTTGATTGATGTTCGATCGAACTCGCTAGATGAATCTCGGTTCACTACAGCTCAAATACCGCGCGTAAACGACAATCCCTTCACCATTGAGGGAACAAGTGCTTCTCCGGCACCATCACCGGGTACAAGTGCTTCTCCGACACCATCACCGGGGACAACTCCGAATCCAACTCCGGCACCATCACCGGGGACAACTCCGAATCCAACTCCGGCACCGAGTCCAAGTCCGGGGACAACTCCGAATCCAACTCCGGCACCGAGTCCAAGTCCGGGGACAACTCCGAATCCAACTCCGGCACCGAGTCCAAGTCCGGGGACAACTCCGAATCCAACTCCGGCACCGAGTCCAAGTCCGGGGACAACTCCGAATCCAACTCCGGCACCGAGTCCAAGTCCGGGGACAACTCCGAATCCAACTCCGGCACCGAG
>NZ_JAUBQE010000073.1:0-26245 GCF_036701115.1 Microcoleus sp. Pol1C5
TAATTGGGTCAACAGGTAAAAAATGAGTAAAATTACTCATTGACAACTTTGGTTTTAGCTTAACTTGTGAGTAATGCTTCTAAGGGAACGATTCGATCACTGTAGTGCAGTTCCAAATCATCCGCCCATGTTTTTTCACCGCGAAGCGATCGCACCAAGGGTAGCTGTTCCACTGGATACATCTCCCCTGTCCCTGCCCGATAAACGTGATAGGTTCTTGAGAGTTGCTCAATTTCGGCTTTGGGTAAATCTTGAATATTCAGTAACTGCTGTGAAACTGGATTGGCGAAAACCAGTTGTCCTTTCGCGTCGTGAACGGATATGCCAAAAGGAATGGCATTAAGGAATTTATTCTGGCGATTTTGCGTCGATTGTACCTGAGTGTAGAGTCTGGCGTTGGTAAGTGCGATCGCCGCCTGAGTTGAAAGCAATTGAATCACTTCCAGGCGATCGGGTGTAAAAACGCCATCTGCTAAATTATTTTCCAAGTAAACAATGCCAATTAATTGCCCTTGATTGAGTAGAGGGGCGCAAAGGATAGACTTGGGCTGCTGTCTTTTGATATAAGCATATTGGGTAAATCGGCCTTCACGGGCAACATTGGTTTCAATCAGTCCTTGTTTAGTCCTCTCAACATAGTGAATAATCGACAAAGGAAGACAGCTTTCTATAGGAGTAGATTGCAACACCATCACCTGATTTGAGTTAGCCTCACATGACGCTTCGACTCTTAGTTGTCCTTGAGACTCTAAAATTAGATAGCCAGTTTGTGCACCACAGCTTTCCACCAGGATTCTCATCAAAGTCGTGATGAGTTTATCCAACTCAATTTCACTGGCAATTGCCCCAGATGCTTTCATCAATGCTGCCAAATCCAGGAGTTCACCTGAAGTATTTCCAGAAGTATTAGGTAGGCTGTTGCGCGAATTTATGGACATATTGGCTGTCGAAAAACGCTTTAAAAGTTCTGGATACTGTCCTTTTAAATCAGTCAATTTAGCTGTTGCGCCCCAACGTAAATAGCAGTAGTAAGCATTTGTCATATAGGCTTGGGCAACTTGCTCTTTTCCCCAAGCGATGTAGAATTTGGCAGCCAGTTCATTAGCCAAAGCCTCTTCGTTGATGTACTCATGTTCTTTGGCTAAGGCAATAGCGCGATCGTAGTAGTCGATTGCCCTAGCCTTTTCACCCAAAACTCGATATCGTTCTGCCTCCACTAGATAGAATTTATGGAGGTGAGTCATTGGAGCAAACTGCGCCCATTTTTTGAGCTTTTTCTGGTTGGCTTTAACCTTCTGGAGGATGAGTTTTTGCTCGGACTTGGGTGCGTCAGAATAGATAGCAAAATAAACTAAAGAATTGTAGAAATGGTAGAGAGGAATAGTACCTACAGCGCTGTCGCTATATTTTTCGGCTGATTTGGCATTTTCTATAGCTTGCTGATAGTCTTGAAAAAGATAGCAGAGAAATAGCTTGTAAAAATAGAGGGATCGACAAAGATTTTGAGCATTCGCCTCTAGATGCAGGGGTAACATTTTTGTTTCGTCATAGCTTTCACCGATTAAACGGCACTTATCTTCAGCCTGTCCCATCAAGTTCAATACAACCTGTCGATTAAGTTGGTTGTAGTAATATGATGTTTCTTGCTTTAGTTGGCTGAGGCTATTACTGTACATTGCCATCTCTCGCTCGACTGTTGCCAAGTCCTTCCCCAATACATAGGAATGGTAGGAGTATACACAGGCCGAATAAGCTGCATATTCTAAATCTCCCGTTTCCAGGCCCATCAAGTAAGCATCCCGCAAAGGGTTTAAAGTTTCCCTAAGATGATATTTCCAATGTTTGATAAAATAATTAACAATAAATATGGTTCTGGCTTTGAGTTCTTTAGCATTAAACTTATCGAGTAACAAGAGAGCAAGTTGTCCAAATTGATAACCAGTCTCAATGTCTCCTACGGTTTCTCCCGACAGAATCAGTCCGTAAGTAGCATAGGCACAAGAAGACACAGAAGTATTCCCGTACTTGATGGATAAATTGACCTGTTTAAACGCCATTAGCGGTAGCAAGTCAGGTGTGGAAAAATGGGCAGCGGACACTATACCTGATAAGATACGCATAGCTGCCAACTTATAAGGGTCAGTCATCACTGGTAAGTCGATTAAGTCCTCGATTCGCTTCCCTGCTAAACTTAACTTAGTCTTCACCAGTTCAAGGAAAATATTTAATTTTGTTGGTTTTTTGGGAAAGCGAATACCCAACAGCTTTAATACTGAAAGGGCCGTATCTATTGCTTCTAACGGCTGGTTTTGTGCTGTATAGGCTTGAATCTTGACTTCATAGACTTTCACTTTGTCCAGCAATGAAGTAGCTTGTTGAAGCACAATGTCAGCCAATTTTTCCATTTCCTCAACGCGGCCACTCAAGATAGCAGCTTCTACTGTTACCACATAAAGTGCCAGAGTGAGGTCATACTGACGAAGCCAACTATCTGCACTCAGGCAATTTATACCAATTATTAAGTAATTCCACGCGGGTTGCCAAGCTGCTGATGCCTTCGCTTTTTTGCCAGCAATCAGATTTAATTGAGCAAGTTTATCTCTTTCTAACTGAACGTCTATTGCTTCAATACTGAAGTTGAGTTGATTGACAATATCAAAAATCTTTTGTTGGCGTACCTGTGGCGGTGTATTTTGTAACAACAGTTGCCCGACTTTCCAGTGAACCGCTTGCTTGTCGTCTGGGGGAATGAGAGAATAGGCAGCTTGCTGGATGCGATCGTGAGCAAATTTATAAGTAATTTTTAAGTCATTCGCCACTCGGTTGGTTTTCAGGAATTTGTAATCATCCCCAACGGGTAATATCAATCCTACTTGAATAGCCTCCCATAATTCATTAGCAGTTTCTTGTTGACAATTTTCATTAATAATTGAAAGCGTTTCTAAATCAAATTGGGTGCCAATACAAGCGGCTAATCGTAAAAGTTTTTGTAATGACTCTGATAACGTTTTAATTTTATGTGCCATAAATTCAACAACGTTATCAGTAATATTTCTAGTAATAATTTGCTCTAAATTCCAGCGCCAAGCCCCAGCATTAGGATCAAAATTTAGCAATTGATCTGTATCAAGTGACTTGAGAAACTCTTTAATAAAAAATGGATTTCCTTGTGTTTTTTGCCAAACCAACTCGGCTAATCTTTGTGTAGGGGCGCACTCGGTTTTCAGCGTATCCGCAATGAATTCATTAACCTGGTTTAAATTTAAGGGTGAAAGGGAGAGATGATTAATTACTACTCCCTGTTTTTTCATTTCAGATAAAGTCAGCATAGTAGGATGAGTTGCACTGACTTCGTTATCCCGATAAGCTACGATTACAAACAGATATTGAGTAGTAAAATCGGTTACTATCAACTGAATCAATTGCAGCGTAGCGGTGTCTGCCCACTGAAGGTCGTCTAGAAATAGGACGAGGGAATGTTCTTTTTGGCAAAAGACCTGAATAAAGTTTTTAAAAGCTAAATTAAACCGATTTCGTGCTTCTGTTGCAGGTAATTCGGGGACGGGATTCTGTTTGCCAATAATTAGTTCGACTTCGGGAATGATATCAATAATAATTTGTCCATTGCTGCCTAATGCACCTCGAATATTCTCTTGCCACTGTTGTAATTGCGCTTGAGTTTCGGTGAGCAATTGCCGCACCAATTCTTGGAATGCAGCGACTAAAGCTTGATAGGGAATATCGCGTTGCAACTGGTCAAATTTACCTGCAATAAAGTAGCCACCTTGGTGAGTAATGAGCTTATAGAATTCCTGAACTAAAGCTGATTTTCCAATACCCGAGTATCCAGAAATTAGCATGAGTTCAGTTTGTCTCTGTACGGGCCATTTTTGTGACTGAGTTGTAGTTGGGTTGCTCGCGCCTACTTGTTTCTCTTTTACCGAAGCTACGCGATCAAATGCAGCCAATAAGGACTCAATTTGTGGTTCTCTCCCGTACAGTTTTTGAGGTAGTTTTAATTGAGGATAAATGTCTTGGGTTCCCAAGGAAAAAGCTTTAATTTTGCCATTTCTAGATTGAGCGAGACATTTATTAAAATCTGCCTTGATTCCCCAAGCAGTTTGATATCTATTTTCTGCCGTTTTTGCCATTAATTTTATGACAATTTTTGAGACATTCAAGGGAATTTTTGGATTAATTTCATGAGGTGGAGTCGGTTGTTTTGCAATATGGCAATGGACTAACTCAAGTGCATCGACGGATTCAAAAGGCAACTGGTTGGTTAGCAGTTGATAGAAAGTAACGCCAAGAGAATAAAAGTCGGTACGATAGTCGATTACTCTATTCATCCGTCCTGTTTGTTCGGGGGAAATATAAGCTAATGTCCCTTCTAGAAGATGAGGAGTTTTGAGGGTGGGATTCTCTTGGGATAGGATGGTAGATAAGCCAAAGTCAATAATTTTTAATTGTCCGGTTTGAGGATTTAAGACAATATTAGATGGATTGATATCTTTGTGAATGACCTTTTTTTGATGAACTTTGCCTAACGCATCTGTGATTTGGATGGCTAGGTGGAGAAACTCTGGTAAAGCCAAGGGACGGCCATCCAGCAGGATTTTTAAGGACTCTCCTCCAAAATCCTCTAACAACATGACTTGTGTGTTTTCGTATTTTCGCAGTTCGTAGGCTTTAATGGTTTCCTCTAGGTTGAGACGGCGAGTGATTTCGTATTCCTGCTCATAGCGGTAGAGTTCGGCTGGTGTGGGGTAATCCTCTTTGAGGAGTTTCAAAATCAAAGGTTGCTGATTTGATTTGAGGATGCCTCGGTATACGAGGGAATTCGCACTTTCGTAAATCTGGCTGACAATTGTGATATCTGGCAGTGAAATCATGTTGGGAATTATGGCTGCCTAAAAAAGTTAAGTATACAAATAAATATAACATGGGGAGGAGCGGGTGAGAGGAGCAGTAAACTCGCTCCGAATATAAATCCTTGCCTGACTCCCCCCTACAACTCCCGATCTTTTATTATTGCTTTTTGGCTCTGGACTTACTTACGCTATATTTAGCGTACAAGTGTACTGGCACTTGCAGCGTCTAGCTACTGTGCGATCGCCAAAACTCGAAAATCTAGAAACGGACAATAATTAATGATAAAATAGCTTAAGGATTCAGTTACCCAATTGTGGTAATCTGAAAACAATCCACTTTCATTCTCGATCGAGTGCGTGCAGCTATGCGACTCGGTAAAATTTTACCAAAGTTTTGGCTTTTCACAATAGCGTTATTTTTCTCAGTATCGCTGTTGATTAAAGTTACTAAAATCCACAATTATTTCGGCATCAACCGCGCCGATACTGAAGTGAAAGTTGTTGCCCTCACCTACGACCACGGGCCCTATCCTCCCTATACAAATCAGCTTTTAGATATCTTAGACCGCTATTAAGTTAAAGCAACTCTTTTTGAAATCGGTCGCAATATTGACAAACATCCAGAAATCGTGAAAATGATTGTCGCGAGGGGAGATGAGTTGGCAAACCATTCCTAATCTCACAAATCGCATTTGCCATGCTGCTCTGGCTGCAAGAAAATCTAATTCAGGCATCAAAGTCGGAACTAAAGCTGCCCAAAACTGCACCTGTAAAGCAGAGTTAGTAGCAATTTTTTTAACCAGTTCCAGGAGCAAAACGAGGTTGTAGGTGGTTTCCGGGAGGCGAGAACCGGGAAGAAGGGCGATCGTCCGAACTCCGGGTATTAACTGCAAATCTTTGCCCGTAGAATTGAGGTTGTCCATGACAGGATTGCCGACAAATTGAGCTTTCTTTAAACCCTGTCGGTTTAAGTCAGCAGCAGTCAAAGCATCTCTAGTAAAAACCGCCCGACATTTCTCTGAGCAAAGCAACTGCCACAAGATTAAACCCAAATCGACTCGCCCTTCGTAATAACTAGAATGGGCCGACAGAAAAATTATATAGGGGCGGTTGCTGGCATGGGCGATCGCCGTCGCGACAATATCCCCAGTTGCCACCACCAAATCGCAGTGGCGCGAATGCCTCCAAACAGCCTGCAATTGCTGCCAAGTCAAAGCAATCAGCCCCGCCCCAATATCTTTGAGGAAAAACAAGGGGTTCATGTAAAAAACTCCCCCAGACGGCATTTGACTGGTGGGTCCAATAATGGGCACAGTCGATCGGCGGTAAGCAGCCCCGTCACCTACAATCGGGATTGCCGAAACATCAAAATCCGCGCCAGATACTCTTAAAGCTTTGAGAATTTGACAGTTAATCGAGTCTTCCCCGTGGCCGTTGCTGAGGAAAACTATCCTCTTCGATTTCATATAATCGGAATACAATCAGAATCAGTGCCGAGCTTTTTTTAAAGACAGCCGTGCGATAGCTAAACTCGGGCGGGCTAACTTTTTGTTAGTCTAATTTAAATACATTGTGGAAGTGAAACAGCGTGAATATTGAAATTGGGCGGGGCAAAAGCGCTCGCAGAGCTTACGGCATAGATGAAATTGCGCTTGTACCCGGACAGCGCACCCTCGATCCGAGTTTGGCAGATACCAAGTGGCAGATTGGCGGGATCGATCGAGAAATCCCGATCATCGCCAGCGCCATGGATGGAGTAGTCGATGTCCGCATGGCCATTTTGCTGTCGGAATTGGGAGCAATGGGCGTGCTCAACCTAGAAGGAATTCAAACCCGCTATGCCGACCCCCAGCCAATATTAGAGCGCATCGCCAGTGTGGGGAATCACGAATTTGTTTCCCTGATGCAGGAACTTTATGCCGAACCCATCAAGCCAGAATTAATCGAGCTCAGAATTAAAGAAATTAAAGCTGGAGGAGGGATTGCTGCAGTTAGCGGTACACCGGCCGGCGCGAGCAAATACGGCCGGGCGGTTGCTGAATCGGGAGCCGATATATTTTTTGTCCAAGCAACTGTAGTATCGACAGCTTTCCTTTCCCCTGAATCAATCTCATCTTTAGATTTGACTCAATTCTGTCAAGAGATGCCGATACCAGTAATTCTGGGTAACTGCGTGACCTACGAAGTCGCCCTGAATTTAATGAAAACTGGAGCTGCGGGCATTCTCGTGGGCATTGGGCCGGGGGCTGCTTGCACATCTAGGGGCGTATTGGGTGTCGGCGTTCCTCAAGCCACAGCGGTAGCAGACTGCGCCGCTGCGCGGGACGACTACTATCGCGAAACTGGCAAATATGTGTCGGTGATTGCTGACGGCGGTTTAATTACTGGCGGCGATATCTGCAAGTGCATTGCCTGTGGTGCCGATGGAGTGATGATTGGTTCACCTTTTGCCAGGGCCGCCGAAGCTCCGGGCCGCGGCTTCCACTGGGGGATGGCTACTCCCAGCCCGGTTTTGCCTCGCGGCACTCGCATTCGCGTGGGGACTACGGGTACTGTGGAACAAATTTTGCGGGGGCCTGCGGTGCTAGATGACGGTACGCACAACTTGCTCGGAGCTCTAAAAACTAGCATGGGTACCTTGGGCGCTAAGGATATTAAGGAGATGCAGCAAGTGGAAGTGGTAATTGCTCCTTCTCTGCTGACTGAGGGTAAAGTCTATCAAAAAGCTCAGCAGTTGGGCATGGGTAAGTAGATTTACCGATCGAATACCAGCATACCTTGACAAAATTTGTTCAAGAGTCTCGAAATTTACAGAATATTGTGGAATTATCGAGAAGGAGATGTCACAATAGAAGAAGCGGAGACGCATGTTTCCGTTCACTCCTCACACCACACTCCGCCCGGACTACTGTTCGGGCGGTTCCTTTTTTGACGGAAATCTTGGCTCTTGCTTACTAGATACAGAACTGAGGCTTTTAGCTCCGGAGAAGGGGAGAGTCTGGGAGTGGGAGAATTTTTTTTCTACATAAGTGCATTCTGCCTTCGGAAACATCAGTGCCTTCGGAAACATCAGTGCCTTGTTCGTTCAGACACCTTGTGCCTTCTTCCTTCTACCGTCTTCCCTCTTCCTTCTACCGTCTTTCTTCTTCCTTCAGAAGCGTTCTGTTAAAATCGTTGACGCAAGTGGTTACATTTTTTGCTAGACTTGTTATCCGAGAAATAGTATTTACAAGGATGGCTAGGGATGTCAGCAGCCGCGCAAGTAACCGACTCTACCTTTAAGCAGGAAGTGCTCGATAGCGAAGTTCCAGTTCTAGTGGATTTTTGGGCTCCCTGGTGCGGGCCCTGTCGGATGGTGGCGCCCGTCGTAGACGAAATTGCCCAGCAATATGAAGGGCAGGTCAAGGTAGTAAAAGTTAATACCGACGAGAATCCTAACGTGGCCAGCCAATACGGTATCCGCAGCATTCCGACGCTGATGATATTTAAGGGCGGTCAACGTGTGGATATGGTTGTTGGGGCAGTTCCGAAAACTACTCTGGCCAACACTCTGGAAAAGTACATTTAACCCAACTGCGAGCGGTTTCGCGCTGTTCTTTTTGGGCCGCGAAAGCTCACTCGCTTCAGAACCGGGGCAAAGCTACGGGAAAAGTTATTAGTTGTCAGCAGGGCAATTTGCTGGTGGCTATTAGCTTATAACTTTGGCTTGCCCCTTAATTTTTAGTAGAGACAATTTGTTATCGTTTCGGAAAAATTCATGATTCGTTCTGGGTCTGGTCAAGGTTTTGAGTCCCTCCAAGCTGAAGTGATGGATTTGCTCGATCGCTTGCCAATGTTGAAGCACTCTGAGTGGATCGAACGATCGCTCTCTACTATAGTGCAAATGGCCAGAGAGGATCTCGATCGCCTAGACTTGAAGATTATTGCGGCGGCGCTCCGAGATATGGAGAGCGCTTTTGAGCTGTTTTATCCTTACCGCCACGTTCGCAAAATTGTGATTTTTGGTTCGGCGAGGGTGTCACCGCAATCGGCAGAATATTTGATGGCTAGAGACTTTGCGCGCGCGATCGCCCAGCAGGGGTTTATGGTGATTACTGGCGGCGGCGGGGGAATTATGCAGGCGGGGAACGAGGGGGCGACTGCGGAACGTTCTTTTGGGCTGAACATTCAGTTACCTTTCGAGCAGAGTTCTAATCCTTTCATTGCCGGCGATCCCAAATTGCTCAATTTTAAATATTTTTTCACTCGCAAGTTATTTTTTCTCCGGGAGAGCGATGCTTTGGCTCTGTTTCCGGGCGGTTTCGGCACTCTGGACGAGGCTTTTGAGTGTCTGACTTTGACTCAAACTGGCAAGTTCGGGCCAGCTCCTGTGGTATTGATCGATCGACCGGGAGGAGATTATTGGCACGATTGGAATTATTTTGTGCAAAAACAATTGCGTGGCCGGGGTTTGATTTCAGCCGACGATCGCAGCCTGTATACCATTACTGACGATATAAATGTCGCTTGCGAGGCTATAGGTAGTTTTTATCTGGTTTACCACTCCTGCCGCTACGTGCGCGAAAAACTGGTAATTCGCTTGAAAACAGAGCTTTCTGATGATAATGTCGATCGGCTAAATACTGATTTTAGCGATATTGTTGTCACCGGAAAAATTGAAAAAAGTCAAGCTTTGCCGCCGGAAATTGGAGATGTGACTTTCGATCTGCCGCGCCTGACTTTGCATTTCAACCAGCGGGATTTGGGGCGGCTTTATCAGCTAATTGCTGCTATTAATCAAATGGGTGCAGCTTCGCCGGCGGCGGCCCATCCAGAACAAAAGTAGTTATTAGTTATCAGTCATTAGTCTTTTTAAATATGGGTGAGATTAGATAGAAGTTGGACAACTTGTATTTTGACAAAAGCGCTCGGATGAGATAAGTTTTTGTAAAAAGTAAATAAAAAAGCGTCCAAGAGCCAAAGAAAATCTTGTCAATACCTTGATGGCGTTGTTTGGGAAAAAAACAGCAAAATGCTAGACCTGCTGCTAATTGCAATTTTGGGATTTCTCGGCAGTTTCGGTCACTGCGCGGGGATGTGCGGCCCGCTGACAATGGCGTTTTCTCTTTCTAATTCCGGCAACGATAAATTAGCGACTTTGCGCTTTCACCTGCTGCTAAATTTGGGGAGAATAGCTGCTTACGCTTTGGTTGGTGCTGCAATTGGCGGACTGGGTTCGGTGTTAATTGCTGGCGGACTTTTGGCAGGTACGGGTAGCGAATTGCGGCGGGCGATCGCACTTCTCACCGGCACGATGCTGATTTGGTTCGGAATAGGGCAAATTAAACCGAACTTGCTGCCGGGATTGCCCCGATTGCACCCGCTGTCGCACGATCGAGTCGGACAAGCAATGAGCAAGCTTTCGGCACAAAAAAAGTGGTGGGTGCCGATTGCTTTGGGTTTGCTTTGGGGTTTGATTCCCTGCGGCTTCCTCTACGCAGCGCAGATTAAGGCGGCGGAAACCGGAAATTCGGTTTTGGGTGCGGCGACGATGCTGGCTTTTGGACTCGGCACGCTGCCAACGATGCTGGGAGTGAGTTTTTTTGCTGGCAGATTGAGCGCGGACAAGCGCAGTCAACTGTTTCGTGCGGGTGGTTGGGTGACGGTGGCGATCGGAATTCTTACCTTGCTGCGAACCGATGAAATGGTTGATTTTACTGGGCACGCAGCGCTGCTGTGCTTGATGCTAGCACTGTTGGCGCGTCCGGTTAGCAAGTTTTTGCCACAACTGTTGCGCTATCGCCGCGTCTTGGGTGTGGGCGCGTTTGTCTTAGCAGTCGCCCACACGTTTCATATGCTGGATCATACGCTGCAATGGAATTTTGATGCTGTGTCCTTCATGTTGCCGCAACATCAGTTGGGAATGGCGGCTGGGATGCTGTCGCTGCTGTTGATGCTACCGGCAGCGGTTACAAGTTGCGATCGCATTCAAAATTATTTAGGCCAACTGTGGCGAATGCTTCACCTGTTAAGCGTTCCAGCTTTCTTGCTGTGCGCTGTACACGCGGCACTCATCGGTTCCCACTATCTCGGCGGCTTTGAATGGAAGTTGCACAATCAACTGCTGACAGCCGTGTTAGCGGTGGTTGTGGTGTTAGTTACGCTTGTGCGATCGCGCTTATTTTGGTCAGTTTTATCACTGGAGAAGTTCTATGTTTCGCCTGTCAAACACAAGTAAAAGTTTAGGATTGTTAGTTTTTTTGGGATTGCTAATTGAAGCAGCAATTCCCACTGCGCCACAGTTAAACTCGATTTCAGTTTTGGCGCACCAAGTCGAAGTTTCGGGAGATGTAGCTGCTACCTTTCACCTAGAACCAAACCACAACCCTCGCGCCGGACAGTCTGCGAGAGTGTGGTTTGCGCTGACTCGTCGGGGCGGCAAAATTATCCCCTTAGAGCAGTGCAATTGCAAATTAGCGGTTTATCCAAAAGAGCGCCAAGAAGGGGATAAGCCACTGATGCAGCCGCCTTTAAAAGCCATATCAGCCGAGAAATATCAAGGGATTCCCGGAGCTGATATCGTGTTTCCCAAGGCTGGCATTTACCAGCTTGAATTGAGAGGAACAGCAAAAAAACAAGCTAATTTTCAACCATTTAAACTGAGTTACACTGTCACCGTTAGGTAATACCATTTGAGATTTTAAGGACTGATTATGGAGAGATTTTATGTAAATTAACTGCCGAGAGAGCCGAGAGCGCCGAGGGGAGAAAAGAAGAGGAAAATTGAGAGCAAGTTTTCTATTTTAAGTTAAGGATTTTAAGTTAAGGGGGACACGCGATCTATAATTGAGTATAATTACTATTATAGCAACTACCAAGAGGCTTAGGACGTGCTTAATTGCTGAAACTATTGATGTTATTGATTTTATTGCGCTTGGCTTCTTCCTTCTTCCTTCAAACAGCAAATCTTAATTTTTAATAAAGATAAGTCAGTGCCTTCTGCACTAAGTAAATTTCTGCGTTACCTTGTCAGTGTCCATTATGAGATTTGTGCAAGCTAACGTCTCTTGAACTGACCAAAGGATATAACGATGGATATCTTATCTAACACCGTGGCCCTATCGCGGATGCAATTTGCGCTAACCGCCATATTCCATATGCTGTGGCCAGTTTTGACAACTGGAATGGGGATTTATCTGGTAATTGTTGAAGGAATGTGGCTAAAAACTCGCAATCCCGACTACTACCATCACGCTCGTTTTTGGTCTAAACTCTACGTCCTTAACTTCGGTATTGGAGTAGCTTCAGGAATTCCGATGGAATTTCAGTTTGGAACGAATTGGGCACCATTTTCTGAAGCTGTTGGTGACTTTTTTGGCAGCATTTTGGGCTTTGAAGCTTCAATGGCATTTATGCTAGAAGCCGGCTTTTTAGGAATTATGCTGTTTGGTTGGGAGCGCGTTCACCCGATCGTCCATTATTTCGCTACAATCATGGTAGCCTTCGGCGCTAACCTATCCACAGTCTGGATTTTAGTCGCTAACTCTTGGCTGCAAACTCCTGCAGGCGGAGAAATGGTCAATGGCAAGTTTATTGTCAGCGATTACTTTCAAGCAATTCTGAACCCGTTCGCATTAAACAGCATTCTCCATATGTTTTTTGCGACGTTGGAAACTTCGCTGTTTGTCATTGGGGGAATTAGCGCTTGGTACATTCTCAATAAGCGCAACCAAGCTTTTTTTTCCAAGTCTTTAAAAATTGCCATAGCGACAGCAATCGCCGTTGCACCTTTGCAAATATACATCGGACATTTGAGTGCCGAACAAGTTTATCACTACCAACCCACTAAGTTAGCAGCAATCGAAGCTAAGTGGGAAACTTCACCAGCGGGAGAGTCCGCAGATTGGACTTTGCTAGCTTTGCCTAATGAAAAAGCCCAAAAAAATGACTGGGAAATTAGCGTGCCCAATGGCTTAGGATACATTCTAGAATTCAAACAAAAACTCTCCGAACCCGTACTCGGCTTGAAGGAATGGAAGCCAGAAGATAGACCCCGGATGGTGGGTTTAATCTACTATTGTTTCCGCATCATGTCCGGGATTGGATTCTTCTTTTTAGGACTGATGCTGTTCAGTATAATTCAGTGGCTGCGAGGCAAACTTTCTGCTGAAAATATTAGTAGTCAACCTTGGCTGATGCGCGCTTGGGTATTAGCTGCTCCCCTGGGGTATATTGCTGTAGAATCCGGTTGGATTGTCCGCTGTGTCGGCAGACAACCGTGGGCTTTATACGGGCAAATTCGCACTGCTGATGCGGTGTCAAACATCCCCGCCAGCAATGTTTTAACTTCTCTGAGTTTCTTTGCAGTTATTTACAGCTTTTTGTTTGTTTGTGCCTTGTTTTTTGGCAGCAGAATTATTCGCAAAGGCCCTAATTTAAGTCTGCCTGTGCCAGGTTTAGACAATGAACCTGCAATCGAAAGTCAACCCGGAGAGCACATTCCCGATCAACGTCCCGTAGAAGCACAACAATAGGAGATTGTATGCAAGCTTTGGAGCATTTTCTCCCACAAGTTTGGTTTGTAGTTTTGGCTTTGTTTCTCCTGCTATATGTCATGCTAGACGGTTTTGACTTAGGAGTAGGCATCCTGTCTCTGACTGCTTCCGACGAGGAACGCCGGGGCATTTTAATGACGAGTTTGGGCAACGTTTGGGATGCCAACGAAACTTGGCTGGTGTTGATGGGAGGCGCTTTATTTGGCGCATTTCCCCTCGCTTACGGTACGATTTTGACAGCGCTGTACATACCGATTTGCATGATGCTTTTTGGTTTGATATTCCGGGCTGTAGCCTTTGAATTTCGCGAGCATTCTAATCGCAAATTACTCTGGAATTATGCCTTTGGTGCTGGCAGTTTTTTAGCAGCTTTAGCTCAAGGATTCGCCTTGGGTGCCGTGCTCGAAGGCATTGCGGTTGATGAAGCCGGTCACTTTGTGGGGACTACTTGGGATTGGCTGGATTGGCGATCGATCTTGGTTGCTTTGACGCTGATTCAAGGCTATGTTTTGATCGGTTCAACCTATCTAATTATGAAAACCGAGGGCGAACTGCAAACAAATCACTATCGCACGGCTAAAATTGCGGCGGTGACGACTTTAATTGGAGCAGTTTTAATTACGATTGCCACTCCGATTTTTTACGAAAGTGCTAGATCCAGGTTGTTTGAGAAACCGCTAGTTTATGTCTTTGCCGCGATTCCTTTGCTTGGAGTGCTGTTGGTAGGACTGCTGCTGAAAAGTCTCGCAAATAAAGAAGAACGCACGCCATTTATCTGGACGATTCTGATTTTTTTGCTTACTTTCATCGGCTTGGGATTGATTGTTTTTCCCTACATTATTCCATCAAAAATCACGATTTACCAAGCCGCAGCTTCGCCCAGCGCCCTGGTATTTATGATTGTGTTTATGGGCGTTCTGCTCCCGATTATGATTTTTTACAACATCTACAATTATGTTGTGTTTCGGGGTAAGGTTGTCGGCGGTCACTACGGCGAATAAAGCATAATAAAACCGCAGATAACGCCAATATACGCAGATAGGCTCAACACTAGATCCGGGTTTATCTGCGTATATTTGCGGTTAAAAATTACAAATTATTGTTGTCTGATAGCATCACAACTTACGCAAGCATACTATACATAACATAGGGCAAATAGTGCGGAGTAGGCAAAGGAAGTAATTTAGGATTAGCGATCGCACGTCATGCACTTTGAAATTTGATATTTGAGATTGCTCGCAAGGATGAGTCCGGGACTTGCGATCGGGATGGGGAGCTTTTTTCACAGGTACACTGATGAATCCGGATGCTTGCGACCAAATTACTTTCGCTCAAATAAGAGTTTATAAACTTTGGGAAAAAATTAAAGTTAATTCTGTCCCTAGCGAGGGTGCATAGTTTGCGATCGCTATCTTTGTAAAATAATAAAATACAATAGAATGCAAGGTTTTAATTTAACGGTTGTACAATAAACGGTTAATAACTTATGGATGCGATCGCTAATTTGTTAGGTTATGAGATTACAGAGAAACTTTATGTAGGTACACGTACCCTAGTCTATCGAGGCATCCGTACCCGTGACCAATACCCAGTCGTAGTCAAACTGCTGCGAAACAAATACCCCACCTTCAACGAGCTCGTCCAGTTTCGCAACCAATATACCATTGCCAAAAATCTCGACTTCCCTCACCTCGTCAAACCCCTGACGCTGGAAGTATACCAGAATAGCTATGTTCTAGTAATGGAGGACTTTGGCGGAGTCTCCCTATCTACTTATCTCAAAACCGCAACAAATGAAACCGAACCGTCTCAAGTTTTACCTTTAGCAGAATTTCTCCAACTCGCCATACAACTAACAGACATTATTCACTATCTATACCAAAAGCGAGTCATTCACAAAGATATTAAACCCGCTAATATTCTCATTAATCCCGACACAAAAGAAATTCAACTAATTGACTTTAGTATTGCATCCCTCCTACCACGAGAAACCCAAGAAATCCAGAATCCCAATATCTTAGAAGGAACATTAGCCTATCTCTCTCCCGAACAAACAGGACGGATGAATCGAGGCATTGACTATCGTAGTGACTTTTATTCCCTGGGTGTGACTTTTTATGAATTGTTGACAGGAAGGTTGCCATTTATCTCTGATGATCCGATGAAATTGGTGCATTGCCATCTTGCTAAACACTCGATACCCATCCATCAAATAAATCCAGAAGTTCCCCTAATTTTATCGAAAATTGTCAGTAAGCTGATGGCGAAAAATGCCGAAAAACGCTATCAAAGTGCATTAGGATTAAAACATGATTTAGAAAATTGTTTATTTCAGTTACAAAAAACAGCCAAAATTGAAGATTTTGAACTCGGAAAGCGAGATATTAGCGATCGCTTTACTATCCCCGAAAAGCTCTACGGTAGAGAAAAAGAAGTTAATCAACTATTAGCTGCCTTTGAGCGAGTTAGCCTGGGAGCAACAGAAATGATGCTAGTAGCAGGTTTTTCAGGAATTGGGAAAACCGCCGTTGTCAATGAAGTTCATAAACCCATTGTCCGTCAGCGCGGTTATTTTATCAAAGGCAAATACGATCAATTTCAACGCAACATTCCCTTCAGTGCCTTTGTGCAAGCATTCCGCGACTTAATGGGTCAATTGCTATCAGAATCCGATACCCCATTGCAAAGATGGAAAACCCAGGTTTTAGCAGCAGTGGGAGACAACGGACAAGTCTTGATTGACGTGATTCCTGAGTTAGAAGGAATAATTGGCGCTCAACTTCCTGCAACAGAATTGTCAGGAAGTGCCGCCCAAAATCGCTTTAATCTGCTCATGCAGAAATTTGTGCAAGTTTTCACGAGCAAAGAACATCCTTTAGTGATGTTTTTGGATGACTTGCAATGGGCGGATTCAGCCTCCCTGAATTTGCTACAATTATTGATGATGGATACAGGATATTTATTAGTATTGGGTGCCTATCGAGATAATGAAGTTTCGCCCGTACATCCATTTATCTTAACAGTAGATGAGATAGTTAAAAGTGGGGCAAGAGTGAATACGGTTACTTTGCAACCGTTAAGCGAACCGGATATGAATTTGTTGGTAGCAGATACGCTGAATAGCGAATCATCTCTTGCCCAACCTTTGACAAAATTAGTCTATCAAAAAACTCAGGGCAATCCTTTCTTTGCCACTCAGTTTCTCAAGTCCTTACATGACGATCAGCTAGTTAGCTTTAATTGGGAGATTCGGCATTGGCAGTGCGATCTTGCTGGGGTCAAAGCCTTAGCGATCACTGATGATGTCGTTGAATTCATGGCTTTACAATTGCAGAAGTTGCCACCAGAAACTCAGGATGTTCTCAAATTAGCTGCTTGTATTGGAGCGCAGTTTGATTTGAATACGTTAGTAATTGTCAGTGAAAAATCTGCGGGAATGACGGCTACGGCTTTATGGAAAGCATTGCAGGAAGGTTTGGTGATTCCCACGACCAAAATCTATAAGTTCTTTACCCAATCGGATAGTGATGAAGTTTTCAAGGCTTCAGCTAATCCAACTTATCGATTTTTACACGATCGCGTCCAGCAAGCCGCATATTCGCTAATTCCCGATTCGCAGAAAAAAGCAACGCATCTCAAAATAGGACAGTTACTCCAGCAGAATTCCTCAGAGATAGAGCAAGAGGAAAAACTGTTTGATATTGTCGGGCATTTAAATCGAGGAATTGAGTTAATCGCCCAACCCAGCGAACGAGAAGTATTAGCTCAACTAAACTTAGCAGCCGGACGCAAGGCAAGAAGTTCTACCGCATACACTGCGGCAAGAGTTTATCTGCAAACGGGGATTGGGCTACTACAAGTAAATTGTTGGCAAAGTCAGTATGAATTGACTCTGAACCTCTATGTTGCAGCCGCCGAAGCTGCCTATTTGAATGGTGACTTTGACGGAATGGAGGAGATTGCAGGACTGGTTTTGCAAAAAGCTCAGTCGATTTTAGACAAAGTTAAAATTTACGAAATTCAGATTGCCGCACAGATAGCTCAGGGCAAGTCGTTAGCAGCCATTGCAGTAGCCACAGAAGCACTCGGACAATTAGGGGTTGAACTGCCCACCGAAGCTGACGAACCATTAATTGGCAAAGCGCTACAAACCCTGGCCACCCAACTTAAGGGCAAACGGATTGAAGAACTAGCTGATTTGCCGGTGATGACCGATGCCAAGGCGACTGCTGCCATGCAACTGTTAGCAATATTATTTGCACCCATTATCCAGGGAAGACCAGGTTTACTGCCCCTACTGAGTTCCACGATGGTGAGTTTATCGCTCTCCTTTGGAAATACACCCGCATCAATTGTCGGATATGCGATTCACGGCATGGTGCTGTGTGCCTTTTTGGGAGAGGTTGAAACCGGCTACGGTTTGGGTAAATTGGCATTCTCATTGATTGAGCGCTTCAATGTGAGGGAATTCAAGTCCATAATTCTGGCTATGTTTGGGTTCTATATTCAGCATCACAAGGAAGCTCTCAGAGCAACGATACCGACGCTGAAAGATGGCTATCTAGCTGGCATGGAAACTGGTGATTTTGTCCACGCTGGCTACAGCATAATCAATCACTTTTACGCCCACTTTTTCAGTGGAGTAGAACTAGATACTTTAGAAACCGAAATAGCAGCTTATAGCGCAGTCATGGTGCAGGCAAAGCAACATTCTGCCCAAGTTTATTTAGGGATGATGGGGCAAATAGTGCGGAACTTGAGGGAAACTGTAAGTCAACCGAATTGCTTAATCGGCGATGCCTACGATGAAACGGTGATGCTTCCTAAGCATCATCAGGACAACGAACTTGCGTTGAGCGCTTTTGCTTACATCTACAAACTGCTCCTTGCCTACTTGTTTGGCAATTATCCGGCTGCCCTAGACCACATTGTGCAAGCCGAACAGTATTTTATGGCAGTATCGGGAGTGATTGTTGTTCCCATTTTCCATTTCTATGTAGCTCTGACGCACCTGGCGCTCTTCCCCACCCAGTCAGAAATTGAACAAGCTGAAATTCTTGCGGAGGTAGAAATCCATCAAACGACTCTGCACCAGTGGGCGCAAAATGCTCCGATGAATCATTTGCATAAGTGGTATTTGGTTGAAGCAGAAAAGCATCGAGTTTTGGGTAATAAAACTGAGGCGATTGAACACTATGACCGGGCTATCTCCCTCGCTAAAAAAAATCAATTCCTCAACGAAGAAGCCCTCGCCAACGAACTAGCAGCGAAATTCTACTTGGAATGGGGCAAAGAAAAAGTAGCTCAAGCCTACATGGTTGAAGCGTATTATTGTTATGCCCGATGGGGAGCTAAAGCCAAAATAGACGATTTGGAAAAACGTTATCCTCGCCTACTCAGTATTATCCTTCAGCAACCTCAATCCTTTACTTCCTTTAAAGAAACGATCGCCCGGGGAACCATTACTTATAATACCAACTCTTCTAGCAGCAACTCGGAATTTCTCGATGTGCCTACTCTGATCCAAGCCTCTCAAGCCATTTCTGGCGAGATTGAAGTAGATAAACTCCTGACTACTCTCCTAAAAATAGCGATCGCGAATGCTGGCGCCACTAAGTGTGTCTTATTGCTCAAACAAAAACAGTATTTACAGGTAGCGGCTCTTGTAGTAGAGGGACAGGAACCTAAGCTATTACCATCAATACCTCTAGAATCAAGTCAGGATGTAGCAATTAGTTTGGTTAACACTGTCAAGCGTAGTTTGAAACCTTTGGTAATAGTTGATGCTAGGGTAAGTTCCCAGCTTGCGAGCGATCGCTATATTGAACAGCACCAGCCGATCAGTGTTCTTTGTATTCCAATTCTTAATCAAGGGCAGTTGATAGGAGTTTTATACCTGGAAAATAACCTGACGGTTGGCGCATTTACGAGCGATCGCATTGAAGTGCTAAATTTGCTGGCTTCTCAAGCTGCTATTTCCTTAGAAAATGCCCGTTTGTATCAAGAATCTCAACAAGCATTTACAGACCTCAAACAGGCACAAATAACGATTGTTCAAAGCGAAAAAATGTCAGCGTTGGGAAACTTAGTGGCTGGGGTTGCTCACGAAATTAATAATCCAGTTGGTTTTCTGGTTGGCAATATTCAACCCGCCTTAGATTATATCAAAGATTTGTTTGGATTGCTCGATTTGTATGAACAAAAATATCCGCAACTCGATCCAGAGATTCAAGAGGAAATCGAGAACATCGATCTTGATTACATCCGGGAAGATTTACCGAAATTAGTAGGTTCGATGCGGGAAGGCGTGAAGCGGATTCGGGATATTAGTACCAGTCTACGGACATTCTCCCGTGCCGATACTAACTATCCCGTAGCTTGCAATATCCATGATGGCATCGATAGCACCATAATGATCCTGAAACATCGCCTCAAGGCTAACGATACTCGTCCAGAAATCAAAGTGATTAGGGAATATGGGAATTTGCCACCAGTGGAGTGTTATGCCGGACAGTTGAATCAAGTATTTATGAATTTGTTAGGTAATGCGATCGATGCTTTAGACGAATCAAATCAAGATCGAAACTATGCAGAAATCGTCAATCAAATTATCATTAAAACTGAAATTTATGACGAGAATAAAAAACAAGCGATGATTCGCATTAAAGATAACGGTGTGGGCATGAGTGAACCAGTGCAAGAGAAGATTTTTGATGAATTATTTACTACCAAGGCAGTAGGGAAAGGGACAGGGTTGGGATTGGCGATCGCACGGCAGATTGTAGTTGAGAAACACCGCGGTTCACTGAACGTCAATTCTACTCCGGGTCAAGGAACAGAATTTATTATCACCTTACCAATTAAGCCAGAACAAAAAAGTTAACTTTTCCATAACATTCAGCCTCATTTAGCCAACCACTCACTCAGCTATTTTCCAACAATTCACAATGGCTATAAATCATTCCGCTCAAAACCACAACCTTCCTACAAACGTTCTAATTCTCAACTATCAAATTATCGAAACAGTTTATTCAGGAAGTCGCACCTTAGTTTATCGGGCTATCCGTACCAGTGACCAATTACCTGTGGTCATCAAACTGTTGAAAAACGACTATCCCACCTTTAGCGAACTCGTGCAGTTTCGCAATCAATATACCATTGCTAACAATCTTAACTCACCTCTGATTGTCCAAACTTATAGCCTGGAACCCTATCAGAATGGTTATGCGCTGGTAATGGAAGACTTTGGGGGAATTTCTCTTAAGGATTGGGCACAGAAAGGGAAAAATACACTCTCTTTGAGAGAATTTTTGGAAATCGCGATCTCACTGTGCAATACCTTAGATATATTGTATCGTCATCGCATTATTCATAAAGACATTAAACCCAGCAATATCTTAATTAATCCCGAAACCAAACAAGTCAAATTAATCGACTTTAGTATTGCATCTTTGCTACCACGAGAAACCCAAACACTAATCAATCCCAATGTCTTAGAAGGAACACTAGCTTACATTTCCCCTGAACAAACAGGAAGGATGAATCGGGGAATTGACTATCGGACTGACTTTTATTCTCTAGGTGTTACCTTCTACGAATTACTGACAGGAGAGTTACCTTTTCAATCAAACAATCCGATGGAGTTGGTACATTGTCATATTGCCAAAGTAGCACCATTAGTACATGAAATTAACCCACAAATCTCGCCTTTACTATCAAAAATAGTTAGTAAATTGATGGCAAAAAATCTCGAAGAGCGCTATCAGAGTGCATTAGGAGTAAAGTTTGATTTAGAGAAATGTTTTACTCAACTTCAAGAAAACGGTCAAATTGAATACTTGGAAATTGCTCAAAAAGATGTAAGCGATCGCTTCATCATCCCCGATAAACTTTATGGAAGAGAAACCGAGGTGTCAACTCTACTACAAGCATTCGAGCGAATCGCTAACCCCTCTGAATACCCCCTTGCTAAGGGGGGAAATAGGGGAGTAGAAATGATGCTAGTAGCTGGTTTTTCGGGAATTGGAAAAACAGCAGTCGTTAAGGAAGTTCATAAACCAATTGTGCGGCAACGGGGTTATTTTATTAAAGGTAAATTCGATCAATTTCAACGCAATATTCCCTTGAGTGGATTTGTGCAAGCCTTCCGAGATTTAATGGGGCAATTGTTAACCGAAAGCGATGCACAGATTCAGCACTGGAAAAACCAAATATTATCAGCAGTTGGAGAAAATGGGCAGATAATTATTGAAGTCATCCCCGAACTAGAAATAATTATCGGTCAACAACCACCTGTGATAGAATTATCAGGAACGGCGGCACAAAATAGATTTAATTTATTGTTTCAAAAGTTCACCAAAATTTTTACCACAAAAGAACATCCATTAGTGATATTTTTAGATGATTTACAGTGGGCAGATTCGGCATCGCTGAAATTAATGCAGCTTTTAATGGCTGATACAGGTCATTTGTTATTAATAGGTGCATACCGCGATAACGAAGTCAATGCAGCACATCCATTAATGTTGACCGTGGGTGAACTCCAAAAAAGCCAAGCAACGATTAATACGATTAATTTAGCACCACTCAGCCCAAAAAAAGTAAATCAGTTAGTAGCTGACACCCTGAAATCGACCGAAAGTTTGACATGGCCTCTTTCCCAACTGATATTTCAGAAAACCAAAGGAAATCCATTTTTTGCTACGCAATTTCTCAAAGCCTTACATCAAGAGCGACTAATTCAATTTAACTACCCCTCTCTATCCCCCACCCCCCTTTCATCCTCCCTTACCAAGGGGGGACAGAGGGAGGTACAAGGGGGCTGGGAATGTGACATCGCACAAGTAAATCAGCTTGCCGTTACAGATGATGTCGTTGTCTTTATGGCATTACAATTAGAAAAGCTACCGCCCTCAACTCAACAGATGTTGCAGTTAGCTGCTTGTATTGGCAATCAGTTTGATTTAGCAACATTGGCAATTGTTTCGCAACAATCTCAAATTGAGACGGCTGCTGCTTTGTGGAAAGCATTACAAGAAGGGTTAATTTTACCAGTTGGTGATGTTTATAAGTTTTATGTAGGGCAAGAAAATCAAGCAGTTCCTCAACAAAGTTCTCAGAAGGTTGTATACAATTTTTTACACGATCGAGTACAGCAAGCTGCTTATTCGCTGATTCCCGACGATCAAAAACAACTGACGCACTTAAAAATTGGGCAATTGCTTTTAAGTGTAATGAGCAAGACAGAAAAAGAGGAAAAAATCTTTGATATTATCAATCAATTAAACAAAGGAGCCGATTTAATTGTCTCAGAAATAGAACGTGCGGAATTAGCAAAGCTAAATTTAGCTGCTGCACAAAAAGCCAAATCTGCCACCGCTTACATCGCAGCAATTGAATACGCCACTAAAGGCATAGAACTTCTCACAGTAAATTGTTGGCAACAATACTATGATATAACTTTGGCTCTACATGATTTAGCAGCAGAAGTAGCTTGTCTAAGCGCTGAGTTTAGACGAATGGAACAGATAGTCGAGTTGGTAGTACAAAATGCTAGTCAATTACTAGACAAAGTTAAGGTCTATGAAGTGACAATTTTAGCTGACGTAGCCCAGAGCAAACAGCCCAAAGCTATTAAAACCGCTCTTTCTGTTTTGAAATTATTTGGAATATCGTTTCCAGAGCAGCCCACTGACACAGAGATTAATCAAAGTTTGCAACAGGCTCAAGATGTATTAAAAGGAAAAGATTTAGAAGATTTGTTGGCACTACCTGAGATGATAGACCTTCAAGCTCTGGCAGTGATGCGAATTTTAGGAACCGTGACAGCAGCAGTCTATCAAGCGATTCCAAAACTACTGCCGTTAATTGTCTGCAAGCAAGTTAGGTTATCAGTTGAATATGGTAATGCTGCTGTATCAGCGCAGGCTTATGCTTGGTATGGAGTAATTTTGTGCGATTTGGGGCAAATAGATTTAGGTAATCGCGTTGGTCAACTGGCAATGGAACTACTATCACGTTTCCAGAATAGAGAATTTAAAGCCAGCACCATTAACATGGTTTATCCGTTTGTAAAGCCTTGGAAATATCATATTCAAGATTCACTTGCTCCTTTACTGGACGGATACCACAGCGGTCTAGAAATGGGTACTTTAGAATATGCTGCTTACTGTGCATACAATTACTGCTCGCTGTCATTTTTTCTAGGAAAAGATTTGTCAATCCTAGAACGAGAGATGAAGGTTTACAATCAGGCATTAACTCAACTCAAACAGGAAGTCGCTCATAATTATCTTAGAGTCTTTTATCAATCCGTCTTAAATTTGCTCGGTAAGAGCAAGTGTGCTTGGGAAATTAAAGGTGTAATCTATGACGAAAACATCATGTTTCCCTTGCATCAGAATGCTAACGATCTTTACGCAATGGGAACACTATCTATCAATAAATTAATTCTTTGTTACTTGTTTAATGAATGGGAGCAAGCAATTAAAGTGGCAGTTGATGCCAAACAATATTTGAGCGGAATATCCGGCTGTTTTATGGTTCCGGTGTTTCACTTTTACGATTCTTTGGCCTATCTTGCTATATTACCCAACGCTCAAAGTAGAGACTGCGATGCCTTCGGCGGCCTTCGCCCATCCTTTCCCCAGGAAGTTATTAGCAACCAGAAAAAACTCAAACAATGGGCAGATCATGCACCCACCAACCATTTACACAAATTTTATTTGGTGGAAGCAGAACAGTATCGGGTGTTGGGAAAGATGTATGAAGCAATGGATTACTACGATCGCGCTATAGCCTCTGCCAAAGAAAACGCATATATCCAAGAAGAAGCACTAGCGAATGAACTTGCCGCCAAATTTTACCTCAATGGGGGGAAAGAAAAACTCGCCCAAGCATATATGCAAGAAGCATATTACTGCTACGCGCGTTGGGGTGCGAAAGCCAAAGTTGCTGACCTTGAAAAACGCTATCCCCAACTTCTCGCCCCCATCCTCCAGCAAACCCGTTCTCCCCTGTCAGCTAAAGAAACTATCTTCACATTGGGGAGTGTCACTTCTACCAATTACCCCACTTGCCACAGTAGCAGTGCCTCTGGAACTCTAGATTTAGCTGCCATTCTTGAAGCTTCTCAAACTATCTCAGGCGAAATTGAACTGTCCAAACTGCTTTCATCATTGCTTTCTATTGTTATTGAAAATGCGGGGGCTGATAAATGCGTGTTAATGCTTTTGCGAGACAATCGCCTGCTGATTAAAGGGTCAATTACTACAGGGACGCAGCCAGTTGTGTTGCAAAGCCTTCCTGTTGATGATAGCCAGGATATTCCGCTGAAGCTGATTTACAAAGTCTTGCACAACAGGCAGACTGTTGTGCTGTTTGATGCCACGATCGATCCGATTTTGGCCAATGACCCTTATATTATTCGTCAGCAGCCTCAGAGTATCTTGTGCAGCCCGATTTTGCATCAAGGGAAATTGCTGGGCATTTTATATCTAGAAAATAATTTAGCGCAGGGGGCATTTACAAGCGATCGCGTCGAGATCCTCAATCTACTTTGCGCTCAAGCTGCTATCTCCCTAGAAAATGCCAGACTTTATGAACGGTCACAAACCTATTCCCAACAACTAGAACAAGCCTTACATGACTTGCAGCAAACCCAATTGCAAATGATTCAAAGCGAAAAGATGTCGGCCTTGGGAAACTTAGTTGCTGGCGTTGCTCATGAAATTAATAACCCTATCGGCTTTATTGCGGGCAATTTGAATGAAGCTAAGTCCACAGTTAAAGACTTAGTGGAGCATCTCAACCTCTATCGCGATCGCGCCCTAGAAACAGAGATTGCCGACCATGCCGAAGATATCGATTTAGACTATATTATCGAAGACCTGCCCAAAATCATCGACTCGATGCAACTGGGATGCGATCGCATTAAAAGTATCAGCACTAGCCTCCGCACTTTTTCTAGAGCTGACAAAGACTACAAAGCGCCCTTCAACATCCACGAGGGCATAGACAGCACGATCTTAATTCTCAAATATCGATTGAAAGCCAACGATCGGCGACCCGCAATCGTTGTAGTGAAAGACTACGGCAATATTCCCGATATCGAATGCTTCCCCGGACAGCTTAACCAGGTGTTTATGAACATTCTAGCCAATGCGATCGATGCGCTAGATGAGTCCAACATTGGGCGAGATTTTGCGGGAATAAAGGCTAATCCTAATCGAATTAAAATTATCACTTCTGCGGAAAATCAACAGGTAAAAATTACCATTACTGATAATGGTAAGGGAATGAATGAAGAAGTTAAACCACAAATATTTGACCATTTATTTACTACCAAGGAAGTAGGGAAAGGAACGGGGTTGGGATTGGCGATCGCTCGTCAAATTGTGGTTGAGAAACATGGAGGGGCGATCGAGGTAAATTCTGTAGGGGGAGAAGGGACGGAGTTTACGATCTCATTGCCGATAAAAGGATAAGACTATCTTGATAGCTCGCCATCTTTCTCTTCAAAAGTGAAAATAAATAAAAGCGGTAGAGTCTGTCGCCTGGGGATTTCGCAGCTCTATTTTCCTCAGACTCAACCAATAAAAGTGTATAATTAGTTACAAGAGTCAATGTCTGAGATGGGGTAATCCAGATGAGTGCAGCAGTGGATTTGACGAAGCGAGTTTCAGGATATCATCTGGGTGAGCAATTATACTGCGGTTCGAGAACCGTAGTTTATCGAGCCATTCGAGAAACAGATCAGCTTCCGGTTGTCATTAAACTATTAAATCGAGACTATCCCAGCTTCAGCGAACTGCTGCAATTCCGCAACCAGTACACCATCGC
>NZ_JAUBQE010000131.1:0-2972 GCF_036701115.1 Microcoleus sp. Pol1C5
TAATTGGGTCAACAGGTAAAAAATGAGTAAAATTACTCATTGACAACTTTGGTTTTAGCTTAACTTGTGAGTAATGCACCTCAGCAAACCACTATAGTTCCGACGGATACACCAAGCTCATCTGTTCCTTCTACTGTTCAACCCCGTCCTCAGAATGTTCCGTCTCCAGCCCCTGCGTCTAACAACGGACGAAATAGCTATAGGCAAGCCCCTCGTGATCGCAACCAGGCAAGCAAGCTCAACTCTACCTCAGTTGAAACCGACATCAATCAGGGCTTGACCTACCACAGACAAAGAAACTACCAACAAGCAATTAGCAGCTATAGTAGAGCGATCGCTCTCAATCCTAATAGCGTTGAAGCTTACAGCAATCGGGCAGCCGCCTATAACGAGCAGAAAGATTATCAGAAAGCGATTGCTGATAGTAGTAAGGCAATTAGCCTGAATCCGACTTATGTTAACGCTTATATCAATCGCGGATTAGCTTACTACTATCAAGGCAACTCTCAACAGGCGATCGTAGATTACACAAAGGCGATCGAACTCGCTCCTAATAATGCCAATGCCTACAATATCCGGGCGCTAGCTTATGCCCGTCTAGGAAATCAACAAGCAGCCCAGGCAGACAAACGAAAAGCAGCAGCTCTTTCTCGACAGCAGCCTCAGTGACCGGAGGAAATGATGCTGTTGGAACATTTTGCTCAGATGAATCATAACTAAAGCCAATCTAGAAAATCGTAATCCTGAAGTTGAAAGATGGAGGAAAATAATGGTTAACAAAGCGCCCCTGAAAGATCTAGTTGTGATTCTTCCCGGCATCCTGGGAAGTGTTTTGCAAAAGGATGGCAAAGACCTCTGGGCAGTGTCAGGTCAGGCAGTCTGGCAGGTATTCACCAACTCAGAACAGACCTTCCAGAATTTTAAATTAGCTCAGGACGATCCGGAAGTACAAAGCTTGGGAGATGGGGTTCGCGCAACAGCACTGATTCAAGATACTCATTTGATTCCAGGATTTTGGAAGATCGATGGCTATACCAAAACAGCACGTCTGATTACCGACAACTTTGACGTGACTCCCGGCGATATCTACAACGATCCAGACGATAAAGCGGCAAACTTTTACCAGTTTCCCTACGATTGGCGACGGGATAACCGGGCAAATGCACGAATTTTGAAAAAGTTAATAGACAAGCGGCTCAAATGCTGGCGAGAAAAATGCGGAGCCTCTGATGCCAAAGTGATTTTAATGGCACACAGCATGGGCGGTTTAGTGTCTCGCTACTATCTGGAAGTTTTGGAAGGTTGGCAAGATAGCCGAGCTTTGTTCACATTCGGCACTCCCTATCGAGGTTCGCTTAAAGCTGTCAACTTTTTGGCCAATGGTTACAAGCAGATGTTTCTAGACTTGACAGAGGTGATGCGATCGCTGACCTCTATCTACCAACTCCTGCCAATTTACAAAGTTATCAACATCAATGGTGAATATCACCGCATTGCAGAAACAGACAACCTTCCCAATATTGATAAGCTCAAGGCGCAAGATGCTTTAGCATTCCACCGGGAAATTGAAGTCGCAGTTGAACAACATCTCAAAGATGAACGTTACCGCAAATCCTTTACCACAGTTCCCATTTCTGGCGTACAACAGCCAACCCTGCAATCGGCGGCACTAATTGATGGAAAACTAATAGCCAGCGAGGATTTACCAGAGGTATTGAGAAATAGATCCGATTTGGGTGATGGAGATGGAACTGTCCCAAAAGTTTCTGCGATTCCAATTGAGCGATCGGAAAACCTCGATAATTTCTTTATTGCCGAACAGCATGGGGGTTTGCAGAATCAGGCTCAAGTCTTAGAAAACATACTCAATACTCTACGGTTTAGCCAATTTAATTTGGGAGCTGTAAGGGGAAGTGAACCTCAAACAGGCATCAGTCTTAGCTTGGATGATTTGTATCTAGCAGATGAAGCTATTACCTTGCGTGCCAAACTTATTGGATTACCAGATTCAACAACAAAGCTAAAAGCTAATATTCAAGCAGTTTCTCACGAGCAATCTACTCTTACCCTTGATTTTGTCGAGCAGGAAAAAGAATGGATGCTCGCGATCGCTGACTTGCAACCGGGACTTTATCGAGTCACTGTGCAAACTGAGAATACCACCGAGCAGTCTCCCACTCCAGTTCATGATTTGTTTGAAGTTGTTCGGACTGGAGTTTAGACTAACCGCGCCTTAAACGGGTAAAGCCGGGATACGATACTGTTGGCGAAACATTTCTGGCGTTGCTGATTCTGGCGTATGAATAAACTTTTCACTTGATGTTACAAAACTCACTCTACTTGACTTATAGCCATTCCGAAAACTTGAATTCATACTTGTATTCAGCAACGCCTCATTTTGGCGTTGCTTAACCAGGGTATGAAAAAAATAAGTTGAAAATCCCCAAGCTTTGTCGATACTGGTTTCTATGACGGGTCTATTTAGCTTTTCATACTGTAAATCAGCAACGTCGGGAAATATATAAAAATCCACAGAGGTTATTCCCTATGATTTCATTAACCCTTGTTTTCATGTTGGTGGTATCGAGTCAGTTGCAAAATAGTGGAAATGCACCTTCCTCATGGGTCGTGCAGAAACAACGGGGCGATAGTGGACGGACATTTGCTGATTGGTGTGGCGAAAAGGCTTCTTTAAGTCCTGAAACTAAACATACTGTTGAGGTGTTGTTAGAGAAAGCAGGAACTACTGAGTGCGAGGCGGCCGATCGACAACTTTCGAGTCTCACGCGACTTACCCTCGACAACAATCAAATCAAGGACATCGAACCGCTAACATCCTTGACTAACCTGACTACGCTCTCCCTCGACAGCAATCAGATTGGGAACATCAAACCACTAGCATCCTTGACTAACCTGACTTTCCTCTCCCTCGACAGCAATCAGATCGGGGACATCAAACCGCTAGCATCCTT
>NZ_JAUBQE010000074.1:0-25868 GCF_036701115.1 Microcoleus sp. Pol1C5
GGCTTATTATGTGAGGAAGACGGGCCTCTTGTTCATTTTCCACCCCCTGCTTTTTATAACTTTTTCAGCAAACCCTAATTATAAAGAAAGCTGCCAGAATTCACTCAAATAGAAGCGGAACCAAATCGAGAAATTTAACTCGCGAAGTTAAAGCGATTGTTAGTTGAAATCCGAAGCCAAGTATTTGATTGTGCTAAAGAATTGCCGCAGTTGCGAGGAGACAGCAATACTGTTGATATTAATGCGGAAAATTATTATATCGAAAGTTATCCTAAAATCAAAAGTTTTTCCATTGAAGCCGGCAAATTGTGTTTTTGCCGAAGTTCCTGAGTTTGCGATCGCGCAAATATCAAAACCAAGTTGAAAAATACTTAAACTACCTAATAGCCAATCAAGATTTGTTCTAGGAGACACTATCCACAATTCGCGGGATGGTGGAAATTGAACCGGGAACAGGAAGAGAGGGAACGTTAGCGCGATCGCGAACAAATAGAATTATACAAGCAAAAGGAACAAGAGCAGAAAGATCGCGCTCAAGAACAAATGGAAATCGGCAGGAAGAACGAAGACAAAGAGTAAAAGCGAGCTCGCCAACTTGAGAATATCATTTTTTTTGTCGGAACTGCGATCGGAGGCGGACAAATCTTTTGGACCAGCTATCCCCTAATCAAAGATACACCCCTTAAATGGCAACCCGATTTTTCCCTCCCCCTTCATCCCTTCACGGCGACGATTATCTGGAATTTGCTTTGCGGTTTAATATTCGGCCTGCTGATACGGGGTATCCTGCCACTGGCGAGAAAAATATCCCCCAGAATCCTGCCACTGGTAAGAAAAATATTGCCCAGGTAAAGCGGTGCGTGACAGTCAATAGTAAAGGGCTGCCGTGCAGTCATTTTTCACCTTCACCCACCCTAGGACTGATACAAAACAGTGTATTCGTAAGAAAACGGCATTGCCCTGTCCTTTAGCAAAACCGAACGGGAATACAATTCATCAAACAAAAAACCGGGTTTCTGCTCAAACCCGGTCACCATGAAGACAAGCAATATTAACACTGCTCAAACCTCAATTTTTTAATAATTTCATCCCCATTTTCACCTTATCCAAAATCGTTTTTTGCGAGACACAAGTAATCAGACAAAGCTTGCCACAATTCAAAGTATCGCGGCGGACTTCCTGAGCTTTTTCGCCGTACCAAATCTCGCGGGCGCTGGCGTTTTTCACATTACCAATCACGGGAAACTCATCGCACAATTTCACATCACCGCGCGTATCAATCCAGTAATTCCGCAGTCCAACGCGACAAGGACGAGTTGAATCAGGAGCTTTTTCTTCCGCAAAGTGAGGAATCATCAATCGCAACACTTCATCGCTGTTCATAATCGGAGCACCGTTATGCTTCATTTCAATTAGGCGCTCGATTACCTGTGAAAATTCCTCAATGTCTTCTTTTTCAATCCACAATTCCTCGTATGTTTCTGGCGTCCAGCGGTTGACTGGTTGGAAGTTCACCGTCGTCGCCCCAATTCCCTGAGCCCAAGTGACTATTTCCGGGAGGTGGCGGAAATTGAGTCGGTTCATTGTCGGTTTGATGTTGATCGGAAACAGGACGTTCTGTTTTTCTTGTTCTTCGCGCAGATAACCGATTCCTTTAGAAAGTCTGTCGAACAATCCCGGTTGACCTCGCAAATAATCGTGCAGTTCTGCATTCGGCCCGTCAACTGAGATATTCACATTAAAAGGACGAGCAGCGACTGTTTTGGCTGCGTTTTCCCTGGTCATGCAATAGCCGTTGGTGGTGACGCCGGCGTGAATGCCATTTTTATTCGCAAAGGCCAGCAAGTCTAGAAAACCTTTTTTAATATAAGGTTCGCCGCCACTAAAGTTGATTGAAAATTCGCCCACAAATTCTTTGACGCTCAAGAGGGCATTTTGCCATTCTTCGATCGTCATTTCGTCTTTATATTCTTTAAGCCGCCAATACTCGCACTGGCGACATTTAACATTGCAACGCTCATTGACGATTCCGTAAAAAGTTACGGGGCTCGTCACGTCGTATCCTGTATTGATCCGCAGCGATTCGGCCACTGCACTCTTGGTGTGCTTGACGCCCAGTCTCGATAATGTTAAAGCATCCATGTCTTTTTTTCCTTACGTGTTGTTAGTTAAGTCAATTTCTAGCACCCTCTTGTGTACGTATAATTACGCATCGCTGATTACGTATTGCTTTTAAGTACGTATGCCCCATCCTAAGTGTTCCCTTTGGGTATGGCTAGATGTTTTTGAAATATTTATAATTTTAAGAGTTGTAACATATTAGTATTTCCAATCAATTAAGCGCTTTTTTGTATTAAAACATGAATTATGCTTAATAATTGCCAAAATATATGGGTTTAATATTGACTTAAATTAATATTTGTAATTTTTGTTTAAATATTGTTAAATAACTTAATATTTTTTGTGAGTAAAATTCCTTAAGTAAGCGGTATCAATACTTTAAAGTTATAGTTAAATGAGCCGCCCATACAGCAGTTAACTTCACACAACCTTTAAAATATGGAAATTTAAGTATTTAGAGGGCAAAAAATGGCGACAAACATGGGACGATATTTGCACGTACTAAAATTGTTCTGGGGTGCGGCGATCGCAGCGGAACTAGAATACCGAATCAACTTTGTCCTCGCGACCCTCAGCAGCCTCGGAAATCTTGCAGGCAGCTTGTTTGGGCTGTTTTTGTTCTACCGTACCGACTACACGTTTGCCGGCTATTCATGGGAAGAGGCTTTAGTTGTACTCGGTATTTTCACGATTTTGCAGGGGTTTTCGTCAACCTTTCTAGCACCTAATCTCAGCCGTATTGTCGATCGAGTCCAGCAAGGTACTCTCGATTTCGTACTCCTCAAACCCATCAGTTCCCAATTTTGGCTATCTGTAAACACAGTTTCGCCTTGGGGAATCCCAGATTTAATCTTCGGCACGGTATTGCTGCTGTATGCTGCTAACAAGTTGGGACTAGAAATCGGCAACTATTTTTTAACAGCAATACCGCTGTTATTCGGAACTATTACTCTTTACAGTATATGGTTTATGTTAGGGGCCACCAGCATTTGGTTTGTCAAAATTTACAATGTTACCGAAGTCCTCAGAGGATTGTTAGAAGCGGGTAGATTTCCAATGGCAGCTTATCCCGCTGCTTATCGATTTTTCTTCACTTTCGTAGTTCCCGTTGCCTTCTTGACGACTGTGCCAGCAGAAGCCATGCTGGGGAGAGGTGAAATCGTTTGGATCGCAGGGGCGGGAATATTGGCGATCGGGCTGTTATTTTTCTCCCGCTACTTCTGGCAATTTGCACTCCGCTTTTACACCAGCGCTTCCAGCTAGTTAAGTAGGTAGGTAAGCTGCTGCACATCTAGATTGTCTATTATGTTTGAGAAGGAGAAGATTTGACACGTGGGTAAGAGGGAATTGAAATATATATTTTAAAGGCCCAACAGCGTATCTAAATTTGTTTTTCTACTTACTTAGATAGTTAAATAGATTTAAGACTTCAACTTATCCTTGAAAGGTAAACTGGAAATAAACCACGCAAACGAAGGCAAACCAATGAAAAGAAAAAAACTGGGTAACAGTAATTTTACTATCAGCGCGATCGGTCTTGGAGGTATGCCAATGTCCTTAAGCAGCCGGCCGCCAGAATCGCAATCAATTGCGGTAATTCACCGCGCCCTCGATTTGGGTGTCACCCTAATTGACACCGCAGATTCCTACTGCCAAGATGAATCCGACAAACACCACAACGAGCAACTGATTGCCAAAGCTTTGGAACAGTACACCGGAGATACTCGGGCTGTTACTGTCGCCACTAAAGGCGGCTTAATGCGGCCTCAAGGTGCATGGACGCGCAACGGCAATCCCCATCATTTGCGCCAAACCATTCGCGAAAGTTTTGAAGCGTTGGGCGGCGAGAAACCGATCGACCTTTGGCAATATCACTCGCCCGATCCCGCTTATACCATCGAAGCAGCCCTAGCACCCGCAAAAGAAGCAGTAGAAGCAGGAATGATTCGATTTATTGGAGTGTCCAACTTTTCGGTAGAGCAGATCAAACGCGCCCGCGATACAGTAGAAATTGTCTCTGTACAGAATCAGTACAATCCGTGGCACAGACAGCCGGAATCAGACGGCGTTCTGGAATATTGCGAAACCGAAAAACTGACATTTTTTCCCTGGAGTCCTTTGGGAGGAAGCCGCCGCGTCACCAGCTTGCAAGATATACCCGCGATCGCCAAATTAGCCGCAGAAAAAAACGTTTCAGTTTACTGTATAGTATTAGCTTGGTTAATGGCTCAATCGCCCTGCATCATTCCGATTCCCGGTGCGACCAAAGTATCGAGTATTGAGGACTCTGTGGGGGCGCTCGAAGTTAAATTGACTGACGAGGAATTGCAACAAATTGCCGCAAGTTAAGTATATAAGGGCAAAAAAAACAATAGAACAGGCTTTCCGGCCTGTTCCACAAACAGAACTTTATTGTGGGGTGGGCCGGAAAGCCCGCCCCTGAAAGTGGGATTGAATGAGTAAAGTTGACATTTTTTGAGGAATTGGGTTTTATGGAAGCTAATCAAGTGAATGCCGATCGAGACGTAGCAATAGAACATCAAAACGTACCTGTCGCCCATGAAGGACTGCACAACTTTTTATACAGTTCCGACTCAGAACATAGCGCCGTTGCTGCAACTCCGGCATTAGAAAATGACGGCACGCAAGTAATGGCGATCGATACATGGCGCGATTTGGCAACTAACGCGAAAGTCGCCGGCGTTTACGCTGTAATGGACACTTCCCGCAACACTCAGTTTATCGGTTATTCGCGAAATATCCTGCTTTCAATCAACGGTCACATCGCCCAAAATGGCGCCGAAAATTGTGCTTTCCTGCGCGTGCAAACTTTCAAATTCCCGAAGCGGGAAGAAATGGAAAGTTTGCGGGATGCTTGGATAGCAGAAATTGGCAGCATTCCGCCTGGAAACGGTGCTGAAAGCGAAATGTGGGCGAGTACAGTAGGCCAAGCGGCGCGATCGGCAATGTCTGCGGAGGAACAAAAAGCTTATGAGGAAAAGAAGCTGAAATTACGTAAAGCAATGGCAGATTCCAGTCTTACCAAAGAATTAGAAACTGCCGCCCAAAGTGACGGCGAACGCGCTAAGGATTTGGAAGCGGCTGTTAATAATGATGACTGGAGTGCGGTGATTCAATCGCAAACGCAGGAAACAAAGTCCGGCGAATAAAACTCGCAGATACATAAACTTTTGTCCGCCCTAAATGGGGGCGGGTTTATGTAGATTATGGGTGGAAATTAAAGAGTGTTTGTGAACTAGCTCATACTAATCAATGACTAACTTTGCGTTCAGTAACTAAAGTCAAACTTACCCATTCACCCCGCTCATTGTAACTGCGAATCATCCGAAACCGCAAGTCAGGTTCTACCAACCAACCGGCCTCGAAAAATAGAGGTTTTCTCAATTCAATCTTGACAGGTAAAGTGCAAGAACCGCCGTCAGGAAGCAGCAAAACTTGCACGGGCGAAGCACCTTCGTTAAAGTGCAGAACTGAACCGTCAATGCTGGCGCTAGAACTGATAACAGTAGCATTACTGCCAAAAGTGATTTTGTTTACTAGGCGATCGCTACTTTCCAAATGCAATTGCAGTTTGGTAGAATAAAAGTCAGGAGAACGCGAATCTGGATACATTGTCACCGCCTCGCCCTGCCATTCTCCCACCAAAGCTTCAACAGTTAAAGGCGGACGTTCGGGGACATTTTTATCCGGCTGTTTTTCCCGAATTAAGGTAAGGTTTGATAAATTGCCGCCGGTATTGTATAGCTGAACGAAGCGCAACCGGCGATAATTGTAGATAAAACCAAACTCGGCACCAGACTCAGAATAAGGCGCTAGTTGAATAGTACCCTGAGAAAAAGCTCCATTCTCAAAAAATAGGATATCCCGTCCCAAACCCTGATATTCTCGAACAAGTTCGCTCACTTCTGGTTCGCCGATACCGTTAGGATTTGGGGAAAAGCGACGGAGTTTCAATCGCACTGTTTTGTTGTCATTGAAACCTTCGAGAGAAATAATGCTAGGAGTATCTTGAAGTACCTCTCCTCGCGTTGATAGCTGAGTGAAGGAACCGTGCCATTCTCCTAAGTTTTGCAGAAAATTTTCCCACTGCGCTACCATATTCTTACCTTTGGATATATGTCTAAAAATAGAATTATAACTCTGCTGACGGATTTTGGATTAAGCGATGTTTATGTGGGAGTGATGAAAGGTGCGATCGCCCAAATTAACCCGCAGTTAAAAGTCATTGACATTACGCACCAAATACCATCTCAAAATATTGCGGCGGCGAGGTTTTGTTTGATGACTGCTTTTGCTTATTTTCCGCCGGAAACCGTACACGTTGCTGTCGTCGATCCGGGTGTGGGAAGCAAGAGACGCGGGGTTGCGATTAAATGTGCTAATTGCTTTCTGGTGGGGCCCGATAACGGGTTGTTTAGCGGGGTGTTGAGTCGGGAAAGTGCGATCGCATCTGTCGATCTCACCAACCCCAAATACTGGCGCACACCTCAACCCAGCAGCACTTTTCACGGTCGCGATATTTTCGCTGCAGCGGGCGCTCACTTGGCCAACGGGGTGGCGTTGGAAGAGTTGGGAGATGCGATCGACCCTGCAAGTTTAGTGGAGTTAGAGATACCAAATTGTGCCGTTACAGCCACAGGTATAGAAGGCTGCATTCAATATGTCGATCGCTTCGGCAATCTAATTACTAATATTCCCAATGATTTCATTATAGGTAACAATTGGTCATTGACAATTAGCAAGAGTTCTGATGCAATTCGCATCCCCAGCGGTAAAACCTACAGCGACAGCGAACCGGGCGATTTAATTGCCATAACTGGTTCTGACGGTTGGGTAGAAATTGCCGTTAATGGCGGCAGCGCTCAATCTGTCTTAAAATTGGAATGCGGAGCGATCGTGCAATTGCTTTTTGAAACTAACAATTAAATAAGACTTACGCATGGGCGATCGGAAACCTGGTTTTTTACGAAAATACTTTGTTGTCACCAGCAGATGCGGTGAAAAACCCGGTTATGAAGGCGGAGTGCGTAAGTCATAGTTTTTTTCGATCGATTACTTTTTCGGCAAAATCCACAATAGTTTGGCGATATTCGGGATTATTAAAAAAAGCATCTCCATTATTGTGCCTAGCATTAGGAACTAGCAAAATTTTTTTATATTCAGGAGAACTAGCATATAACTTTTTGCTCATAGTAGCAGGAACAAAAGAATCGGCAATCCCGTGAACAAACAAAATCGGCATTCGCAGTGATTTAACCTTAGCAATAGAATCAAACCTTTGCGTCAGCAACAACCGCACCGGAAAAAATCGCATATAAGCATTATTTTATACCATATCCACCATAGAAGTAAACGAATTGTGGACAATCAAACCAGCAGCTTCTGGATGCCTTATTGCTAACTCAATAGCAACAGCACCTCCCATTGAATGACCATAAAATAAAATTTGGCTAGGCAACAGTTGCCGCTGCTTAACTAAATAATTATAAGCGGTTTCCGCATCTTCATATAGCCGATATTCGCTGGGAAAGCTGCCTTGACTGCGGCCGTAACCCCGGTAATCAATCAGCAATACAGAAAAACCCAATTGCCGAAAGCGGTAAGATTGAGCGATATTCGCACCGATGTTCAAACCCCTGCCGTGCAGGTACAATAAAGTTCCTAATGATTGTCGGTTTGCGGCGGGCAGCCACCAACCGTGAAGTTTTTCAATTTTGCGCGATCGACCCTTAACTGGCAACCAAACTTCTTGGTAAGCGATGTTAAAAGCATCTGGTGTTTTGCCGATTGTAGGTGTTGGCTGAAAGATCAAACGAGTTTGCAGAAAAAACAAGAGTATACAGGAAGCAATGTAGACGATCGCCCAAAGTTTTCCTAAACACAATAGCCCTCTCAAAAAACGTTTTTTGGTTTTGTTTAGCTTGCTCATTTTTGGCAGGGCTAATTCTTAACTTCAAGTATTAAAAACCCGGTTTATTGAAGAAACCGGGTTTCTCATCTTTATCCAGCTACCACGAAATTAACCAATTTTCCAGGCACCACAATTACCTTTTTAATCTCCTTACCTTCTAGGTGACGCTTGGCTAATTCCGACTCGCGAGCAAAGTTTTCCAAAGCAGCTTTATCAGCACCAGAAGGCACTTGAATTGTGCCGCGAGTTTTGCCCATAACTTGAATTACCAGCGTAATTTCATCGGTAACTAATGCAGATGGATCGACAGTCGGCCAATTTTGCGTATGCACCGATTCACTGTTACCAGTATTGTGCCACAATTCATCAGCAATATGCGGTGCAAAAGGGGCTAACAAGCGAATCAAAGTGTTAATTCCTTCTGCATAAATTGGCGAATCTTTACACTTAGCATCATTCAAAGCATTGCTGAGTTTCATCATTTCAGAAACAGCAGTATTGAACTGATAATCGCCCTCCAAATCTTCGCTCACTGCCTTAATTGCAGTGTGAATTGCCCGCCGCAAATCCTTCTCAATTTTACTTAATTCAGCATTTTCTACCCCTTGACCGGGGGTGGCCGGGGGGCGTGCAGTAAACTCGGTCACCACGCGCCAAACGCGATTTAAAAAGCGAAACTGCCCTTCAACATCAGCATCATCCCACTCCAAATCCTTCTCGGGCGGTGCTTTGAATAAAATAAACATCCGCGCCGTATCTACCCCATATTTTCCCATAACTTGCAAGGGGTCAACGCCGTTATATTTGGATTTTGACATCTTCTCATAGAAGACTTCTAAAGCTTCACCAGTTTCAGGATCTTTTGGATTTGCGGGGTCTATATCTGCTGGGGGAACGTATTTGCCAGTAACGGGGTTTTTGTATGCCATTGCTTGCACCATGCCTTGAGTTAACAGGCGTTTAAATGGTTCGTCACAATCGATCAAACCCCGATCGCGCAAAACCTTGGTAAAGAACCGCGAATACAGTAAGTGCAAGATTGCGTGTTCGATGCCGCCTACATATTGGTCTACAGGCATCCAATCATTAGTTTTCGCCGTATCGAAGACTTGCTCTTGATTTTGAGCATCGGGATAGCGCAAGAAATACCACGAAGAATCGATAAAAGTATCCATCGTATCTGTTTCCCGCTTCGCCGGAGTGCCGCAACTCGGACAAGGAACGTTTACCCATTCTTCCATCTTTGCCAATGGCGAACCTTTGCCCGTAAATTCTACATTTTCCGGCAACAATACGGGCAAATCCGATTGAGGGACGGCTACTGTGCCGCAGGTGGGACAGTGAATTACGGGAATCGGAGCGCCCCAATAACGCTGTCTAGAAATCAACCAATCTCTCAAGCGGTATTGGATTCGGGCTTTGCCATAACCTTCATTTTCGGCATGGTGAATAATTGCTGCTTTGCCTTTAATTGAATCCATGCCGTTGAAGTTTTCGGAATTAATCATAATTCCTGGTTCTGTGTAAGCTTCCGTCAGCGGAACTTCATCATCATCCACAATTACTACTTTAATTGGCAGTTGATATTGATTGGCAAATTTGAAATCTCGCGTGTCGTGGGCGGGTACTCCCATGACTGCGCCGGTGCCGTATTCGTACAGCACATAATCGGCAATCCAAATGGGGATTTCTTCGCCGTTGAAAGGATTGATTGCTTTGCCACCTGTGGGGATGCCGCGCTTGGGTTTGTCTTCGGCTGTGCGATCGATCTCGCTTTGGGCGGCGACTTCTTTGATGAAGGTTTCTACGGCGGCTTTTCTGTCTGCGGTTGTCACGCGCTTAGTTAGTGGATGTTCCGGTGCTAAAACAACGTAACTGACACCGTAAACTGTATCGGGACGTGTGGTGAAAACGGCGATTTTTTCATCCATTCCGACAATCGGAAATTCTAAGTAAGCGCCGACTGATTTGCCGATCCAGTTGGCTTGCATTAATTTGACTCTTTCTGGCCAATCTGGCAATTTGTCTAAGTCGTTTAATAACTGTTCGGCGTAATCGGTAATTTTGAGGAACCACTGCCGCAATAATTTGCGCTCGACTTTGGCACCGGAACGCCAGGAACGACCTTCGTTATCTACTTGTTCGTTTGCTAAGACTGTTTGGTCTATGGGGTCCCAATTAACTGCGGCTTCTTTTTGATATGCTAATCCGGCTTCTAAAAATTGCAAGAAAATCCATTGAGTCCACCGATAATAATCGGGAGAACAAGTTGTAACTTCTTTTGTCCAGTCGAAAGAAATACCCAGGCGGCGAAATAAGCCTTTCATTTGGGCAATGTTTTGATAAGTCCATTGTGCAGGGGGAATTCCTCGCTCGATGGCTGCATTTTCTGCGGGCAAACCAAAAGCGTCCCATCCCATCGGATTCAATACCCGATAACCTTGCATTCGCTTGAGTCTGGCAATTACATCGATGATTGTGTAGTTGCGGACGTGGCCCATGTGCAGGTTTCCCGACGGATAGGGGAACATGGATAAGGCATAAAATTTAGGCTTTTGCGTATCTTCTGGCATCTGGTCTAAGTTTTGCTCAGCCCATGTCTGCTGCCATTTTTCTTCTATGGATTGGGGGTTATATCTGGAATCCACAACAATTGCTCCGTGCAGGGTTTAGTAATGTTTGCTTCAGTATTTTTACACATTCAAGGGGCTTCGATTCTGATTTTTCTGAGCTCCAAGGATTTTGGCTCAAATCTCTGTATTATATATTGTAGTATATGTAATTTTAGCTGGGGCGCGATCGACCAAATATCCCGGTTCGCCCTGAAAAGAATAAGACTTACGCACGGGTGGTCAGAAACTGGGTTTTTACGAGCATACTTGGTTACAGTCGGCCAAACGGCAAAAAACCCGGTTTCTTTGGTCTTGATGCGTAAGTCCTAAAAGCATAAATAACCCCAATTCCCAGAAACCTGATTTCTACGATCGACCGGGTTTCTTAGCATTTATTCCGGCTTAAATGCTATCTGGAGCGCATAGCAATGTACCTTTTAATTGGTCATCGGGTGGGGGCGGGTTTACCAGATTATTGGTTTTAGGCAATTATTGTTGGTGAAACCCGCCCCAACATAGATATTGTTCAACCCGCTCTTTATCATTGGTAATTGATAATTTTGTCTGGGCTGGTTTTACCAACCATCTATGTTTAAAACCCATAATATCATAAACCCGCCCCCACCCAAGGACTCCTAAAATTAGAAAAAATGGCGATCTGCGATCGAATATATCGCTTATTGGCGTTCTAATTATGCCAATTTTTTCTGGGCAAATTCGCGGAAAATGTAGTCAGAATCGTTCTGAGCGCGATCGCGGAGGATTTCTAAAGTTTGAGGGCGATCGTGATATAACTCAATCATAGCTGCAAGAGCTGTTTGCCGCGGGTTACGCCAACGGTTCTTGCCGCGATGATCGAAGGGGTCATTGATAGCAACCTCGCACAATAACTCAAATAATTCGGGGTCATCTTTCCACCCCCGTGCTAATTCTTCTACTGCTGCATATCGCACAGGCCAATAATCGTCTGATTGAGCGCGTTCTTTGAGAATGGGTAAGGTTTCTGGGTCATCTTTCCACCCCCGTGCTAATTCTTGTACTACTGCTTGTCGCACATCCCCATCATCGTCTGATTGAGCCAGTTGTTTGAGCCAAGGTAAGGTTTCTGGGTCATCTTTCCACCTCCGTGCTAATTCTTGTACTGCTGCACGTCGCACATCCCCATCATCGTCTGATTGAGCGCGTTGTTTGAGAATAGGTAAGGTTTCTGGGTCATCTTTCCACCCCCGTGCTAATTCTTGAACTGCTGCACGTCGCACAGGCGAATCATCGTCTGATTGAGCCCGTTGTTTGAGAATGGGTAAGGTTTCTGGGTCATCTTTCAACCCCCGCGCTAATTCTTCTACTGCTGCTTGTCGCACATACCAATTATCGTCTGATTCAGCCAGTTGTTTGAGAATGGGTAAGGTTTCTGGGTCATCTTTCCAAGTGGCTGCAATTGCTGCTACTGCTTGTCTGCGAATTTGATAAACTAGGCGTATGGGGTTATCTTGTTGAGGTGTAAAACGAGTTATATTTTCGTATTTAGTTAACTCTTTAACTCGCTCGCGCAATTGACTAGCAATTCCATGAATAGTATTTCTCTTCCTCACTTCATCCAAACACTTCGCCGCCAAAAACAGATTACTAAACTTTTCCGCTTCCCCATTTTCACCCATCAGGTATTCCAGGATGTCACCTGTAAATTTAGCATCCAGCATTCCCGCCATTAAACGTAACACTTCCTGCCAAGACTCATCTCGCCAGTGTTCCCGAAAGATTTGAATCAAATCATCTATTTCAAGCGTTTTTAGTTCCTTAAATTGCCACACAAACTCCCAAGCACAAAAATATTCCAAAAACGTGCGATGGACAAAAGCAAAATAATCCTCATTGTATCCACCCAAGAAGCACAAAATAAAATTGCGCTCCCGCAGTTGCTTTACCATCAACTTAGCACAAGCAGTTGGCTCAATTCCCATCAACCCGCTCAAAGATTCCGCTATAGTTTGCCGCAAATCATCGCGACTAATAATATTTCCGGCTAATCCTTTGCCACTCGACTGCATTTTGTAGGCAATTCGCCTGCAGATACTTTGTTTGACTTCTTCATCTATTGAACTAGGATCAATTTTGTCATTTCTTAGCTCTTCTTTTACCTCAAAATCCCATTTATGCAGCAGCACTTTTGAAGCTTCTTCATAGAGTTTAGCTCGAAAGCGCGGTAACTTTTGATTGCGATTCAGAATTGCCATCATCGTCAGCAACAGCGGATTTCCAGCTAACTCTTGAATCGCCCTCGATTCCCCAATGGCTTTATCCAATCGTTCTAAACTTGCAGCTTTTTTCAAGCGGTCTGTAAACGTCAATTCGTGCCACTTATGGATAAAATCTTTAATTTGTTCCGCTTCAAAATCTTGCAGCATGAAATGATGAAATTCGGCATTTTTCAGCCGTTGCTGCTGGTAGCCAATCACGCGAGAAGTGACAATCACTTTTACCGTTGGATATTTTTGAGTGAAATTATGGATTTGGTCAACAATACGATTGCGTTTTTGCACCTCAAAGACTTCATCTAGCCCGTCAAACATGACAACAGCACGGCCAGCTTGCAGCCATTCGTGCAAAATAAATTTGTTTAAATGCCCGATCCAACTAGAACCGCGCTCCATAAACTCTAGAAAATTATTGCATTCTTTTTCATCTCTACTGCGGTTGTACTTTCGCAATTCAATCAGTAAGTGAATCCGTTGAGATGACAACTGATTTGGAGACTGTTTTGCCCACTGAAGCGCCAGATATTTTAAGAGCGTTGATTTGCCTGAACCCGGATCGCCGAGAATGACTAGATAAGGGTAATTGACATCATCAATTACTTTCAAAACCGAGTCAGCTTGCTGTTGAGTGTAAGCTTGCTGGTAGCGTGCCAAATCTTCTGGACGGACTTCGGCGGCAATGTCTCCCCGTTCCCGCAATAGCTTTTGAATCTCCTTGGGTAATTCATAATCTTTCGGCAAATATTCCTGACACGATCGCGCATTTTGGGGAATAAATATTTCTCTAACTGTCAGTTGTCGTTCGTATTCTCCAGACCTAGTATCTAAATTACCTAAATCCAAATATTGATATTTTTCTCGCAGTCCTTCTTGATAACTTTCTAAGTTAAAATCAGCCGGAATAGGGCCACTATCTGTCAAACGTCCCAAGATGCCGTCCAAATTTTGAGCAGTTAGAATTTCTCGTAGTTCCGCATTTTGCTCTCTAATTGATTTAGCACTTTCCAGATAGTTTTCTGCCACTCGTTCCCAACTAAACGCATCGGGAAGCGAGGCAACGGGCCCCTCATTAAAAAAATTAGAAGGTACGATTCGAGTCAACGTGGGTAAATTCCGGCGCACCCGATGTTGTAAGGTCAAAGTTTGCCAAGACTGAGCTAAGATAGCAGTATTTAAAACCCGACAATTTCTTTGAAACGCACTTCCTAAAGCTTGCCGCACTGGAGGTTGTTTAATAAATTGTTTTAAAGGTTGCAGATATTGCTGAATCTGTTGTTTATCTAACTGCGACCGCTCTAATTCCTGCTCAAACAATATAATAAAGGCTTTGAGGGCATCGCGAACAGCATTTTGAGCGAAGGGCTTTTTAGCAATTCCTTCAACATCTTTAATAAAACTTTTAAAAAAATCTTTAACGTAGTCGTCTAAAGCTGCTTTAGCCAAGTCTTGCAAAATAGGGCCGACCAATAACCAAACCAAACCCGCGCTGAGTGGATCTACTATCATTGCTTTTTTCTCGATCGACTTGAATATTCAACATTATACCGGGGCTGAAAATTTTAGCTACGGGCAAGGACATGGCAATGTCCATTAGTGTCAATTTAACAGTCTTTCGTTGAGTCCGGCAGTCCGGCAGGGAATGAATTCCCTGCCTCAAAGCTAAAGTCCTCTCAAGAGGACTGAAGAACTCATTTAGTCCTCATAGCGAGGACTTTAGCTAAAAGCCCCGTGGAATTCATTCCCTGGCGGCCTTTCGGTATTAGCTCAAAGCTTTCAAAATAGTGAGCAACGGCGCTTCAAAGCTGCTTGCAAAAGAGTGTTGTACAGTTTTTCTTTAACAGTATAAGCGCCGAATCTTTCCAAGTGCGGATTGTTCATTTGAGCGTCGAAAAGTAGATAAGATCGATCGCGCAATCTCTCCACCAACTTCACCATCGCCACCTTAGAACCCTCGGGAATTCGGTAAAACATCGACTCCCCAATAAACGCACCGCCGATCGACAATCCTAAAATACCGCCCGCCAATTCGTCGCCGCACCAAGTCTCGAAGCTGTAAGCCCAACCGGCCTCATACAAAGCCCAGTAAATCTTCTTGAGTTCCTTAGAAATCCAAGTCGTTTCGCGATCGGCACAACCCTCAACCACCGCCCCAAAATCGCGGTTTACAGCCACCGAAAATCGATTTTGATTGATTTGGCGACGCAGGGATTTCGGATAGGTAAATCTTTCATCCAGGGGAATCAGCGCCCGCTGCCGGCTCGAATACCACCCCAAACTTTCCTCGCCGTCATTGGCCATCAAGAAATAGCCTTGCGCGTATCCTTGTATAATTGTCGGTATATCATATTGCATATATTTATCAGTTGTCATTTCTCAGTTAACTTTTCAAAGTCAACATTAGCAATTAGGAATAATCATGTCTGAAATCATTGAACCTATTACCTTACCCCCCGCCAAAAACCCCGAACAAGAAGGCCAATGGCTCCAACAAACGCTGCTGGCATGGCTAGACTCCGAGTTTATCCCAGAAGCAGCCAACCAGCAAATAGCTAAAAGAGCTGCCCAAATCTATGTCCGCCAGCGCATGGAAGGCGAAAATGACGTGGGCAGCCTCGTAATTGCGATCGTCACCGAAATGCAGGCCTATGATTTTTCTAAAAGCTTCTACGGCGAATTTGCGATCGCCAATGCCGTCAGCGACTTGTTACTCGAAAGTCTCGGCATCGATAAATGCTGCGGCCAGTGAAGCAAGAAGGAGGAAAATTTAACTCATAAGTCTGAAACAAAAATCAACCCCAAACATAATCCTGCCGATTAATTGTGAGTTTTTTCCTTCTTTCTTCCTTCTTCCTTCTTCCTTCTTCCTTCGTGCTACCAGCTAGACTTCACAACACCGGGCAAAAGACCTTCGTGAGCCATTTCTCGCATCATGTTGCGAGACAGTCCGAAGTCACGATAGTAACCTCTGGGCCGTCCTGTTGCCCAGCAGCGGTTCCGCAAGCGAGTCCGCGAACTGCTGCGGGGTAGCTGTTGTAGTTGGCGGTGAATCGCCATTTTGTCCATCTGATTGTTAGCTTGGTCAAACTGGTCTTTCAGGTCTTCCCGCTTGTCGGCGTACTTGTCTACGAGTCTCTGGCGCTTTTTCTCGCGCTCGACCATGCTCTTCTTAGCCATAATCTGTTGATATCCTTAGATAAATCACAATCTACTATTTTACTATATTTTTGTCTTTTTGGATAACTTTAGTTTTAAATATTTTTATTTCCACACAACAACTGATCTGATTTGTAGAGTCCGTAAGTTCATATTGTGCGATCGACAGTTGCTCTAATTCGAGCTGACGCACCCTAGGAAATATTAGCAGAAGGACACAAATCTGCAAGTTCGCAAATATTGCAAGCCGGATTTCTCGCATTACAAACTGCCCTGCCGTGATAAACCAACCGAATCGACCAATTTTCCCAATCCGGCTGCGGCAACAATATCATCAAATCCCGCTCGATCCTTGTAGGATCGCTATGTTCGGTCAATCCCAACCGCTGAGTCAAACGTTTTACGTGAGTGTCTACCGTCACGCCCATATTAATACCAAAAGCGTGAGCGAGAACGACATTAGCTGTTTTGCGGGCAACTCCGGGCAATTCTAGCAGCAGTTCCATCCGCTGCGGCACTTGATTGTTAAATTTATTGACGATCGCCTGACAAGCACCTTTAATATTTTTAGACTTATTCCGGTAGAAACCAGTCGATCGCACGAGACTTTCGAGTTCTTCTATATCAGCATTTGCCAAAGCAACCGCATCGGGAAAACGCTCAAACAAAGCCGGCGTTACCAAATTTACTCGATCGTCCGTACACTGAGCCGAGAGAATCGTCGCCACCAGCAACTGCACGGGAGTTTCGTAGTTGAGAGTACAAGGAGCTTCTGGATAGAGGCGTTTGAGGCGAATCAGAATTTCGAGCGATCGTTGTTTTAAACTTAACTTATTTCGAGTCATTAATGTAAATCAAGGGCTGGCACTGTACATCTTACCCATTGGGAAAATTGGCACACATAATCTAAATGTAGGGTGCGCAGTGCGCACCTTACCCATTGGGTAAATACGAGAATAAAAAAGGCGGAGAATTAGAAAAAATTAATACTTTTAAATTTTCCCCAATTCCCAATTCCTTAATTTACTGTTGCCGAAAATTGCCCATCAAATCGAACCCAGCCAAATTAGCTGTATCCCTAATAATCAAGAAAATTCCCAAACCCAGCAACAACACCAAACCAGTCTGCATCACATTTTCCTGAATCCGGTTCGGTAAAGGTTTACCCCGGAGTCCCTCGATTAACAAAAAAGCTAGCTGGCCGCCGTCCAAAGCAGGTAAAGGCAAGATATTAATCACAGCCAAATTGACGCTAATTAACACCGCATACTGAAACAAACTCGCAGCATCCGATTTAGCAATCCCTGCACCAATCGCCACAATCGCCACCGGCCCTGACAACTTGTCGGCAGTTTGGCTGAAATTGCTAAGTAACTGCCCAAAACCTTGAACAGTCAGCAGCACAATCCGCTCAAATTCTTTGGCTGCCTTGCTAAACGCCTCTACAATTCCTGCCCTCTGCCGCACGACAGTGCCGTTAGAAGTTAGCTGCACGCCAATGCGACCTTTGCCGTCGGGCGACTCTTCAGGAGTTACTGTCACCACAAATTTTTGTTCTTGGCGCTGAATTTCCAACGCTAGGGGTTGGTTGGGATGATCTTGGATTTCAGTGACCAATAATTTGATTGCTTCGCGGGAAGCGCCCAATTCCTTGCCGTCAACAGACAGAACAACGTCGCCCGATCGAATTCCCGCTTGTTTCGCCGCCGAACTGACTTCTGCGGCGACTTCCGGGACTTTAACTCCCGGTAGGTAGTTCATTTCTGCAGCGCCGACAGTTGTCAATTGCACCACCAGCAGGAAATAAGCAAAAATTAAGTTGGCAATTACCCCTGCACTAATGACGATCGCCCGATCGAGCACGGGGCGATTTTTGAGCAAATTGGGGTCATTTGGGGGAATTGTACTGTCTGGATCGTCGTCCGGGAAACCCACGAAACCTCCCAGGGGAAAGGCGCGGAGGGCATATTCAGTTTCCGGACCTTGGTACTTCCAGAGGATAGGCCCAAAACCGATAGAGAACCGGTTGACGTGGATGTGTTGAAGTCTCGCCGCCAGGAAGTGGCCGAGTTCGTGAACGACAATCAAGATACCTAAAACTGCGATCGCTGCCAAAACTGACATGAAGGATTCCACTAACACTTTTACTTGACTTTGATTTATTTTAATATCTTTTTAAGATCGGTGGCTTGGGAGCGACATTTTTCAGTCAAACTGGAAGGTGGAGTTTTTGTCGGAAGTCGGGGGCGCGGAGATCGACCCGACGCTGCCAAACCGATCGCGCGATCGTACCTGAGTTTACCTCTAAAACCACTTCTCATTACCAATTCCCTATTACAAATTACCCATTACCAATTCCCAGTTACCCATTCCCAATTATGAAAGACACTTCTTTGAATATTATCGCTATTTCTATCTTTGCCATCACCGTTTCAATATTGTTAGGGCCCCTATTCAACCTGCCAGAAGCCGTACCTGCGATCGCCACTTTTTGCCTGTTGGGGCTAGCTACTCTCGACAGTTTCCAGTGGCAAGGTCAAGGGGGTACAATTTTATTAGATTGGCTGGGGGGAACTTCCAAACAAAAGCGCGATCGTATCCTTCACCACGAAGCCGGACACTTCTTAGTCGCCCACCTGTTAGGAATTCCCGTAACCAGCTACGCCCTCAACGCTTGGGAAGCTTTCAAACAAGGTCAAACAGCCCAAGGCGGCGTCCGATTTGAAGACGAACAATTAGCATCTCAACTCCAAAGTGGCACTCTTTCCGCTCAACTTTTAGACCAATACTGCACAGTGTGGATGGCCGGAATAGTCGCCGAAAAATTTGTTTACGGCAGTGCAGAAGGAGGAGCAGAAGACCGCACAAAAATTAGTGCAATTTTAACACAACTGCGCCGTCCCAATTCAGAAATTCAACTCAAACAAAACTGGGGTTTGCTGCGAGCAAAAAACCTAATCGAAAGCCACAAATCAGCTTACGAAGCCCTAGTAGCAGCAATGGAAAAAAGAGCAACTGTCGCTGAGTGCTGCGACATAATCCAGCAAAATTTATAAACAAAAGTTACGCCTTCTTACCTTAATCAACCCGGTTTATTTATAGATTTATCACTAAAACCCAGATTTTGCCTATAAACCGAGTTTAACAGCGTATTATAAGGATTAAAAATTTATGTCAGAACCCAAAATTTTCCCAACAACACTGCAAACAGCAAACCCCAATACAGAAAAATTGTTGTGGCTGTTCGGTTTCCGGATCGACCCCGGCACCGAAATACCAAATCTATATACTCTAATTGTCTATGGAGAACAAGAGCCGCCCTTAGTAGCCGGCGGTCAACTTGTATTTTTTACCCGTCCAGAACTAGCGATTAACGCTCTCCAATTGTGCAATATCGATGTCAGTGAAGTGGGAAAGCCACCCACACAAATAGACGCTATTTGCGACATTGCAGAAACGCTGTACTTGCTCGATGCCGAAGATTTTGACGAGTCAGCTACTATCCTCAACTGTTTGAACGCGCTTTTCGATTTAGTGAAAGCTACTTTAATACCGATGCCAACTGAATACAAGCGCATACTTTATGATTTTGCAGACCATTTGAATATTGAGGAAGAGTTTGCAAGTTTTTTAGACGCAGAAGATATTCAGCGATCGGAAATTATCAATGCTATTTTGTGGTGTGTGGGAGCAATTACAGCTAAATCTAGATTGTTGACCGAGTAATTCAATAAAAACTAGAATGTGAATTGATAATAGATAATATCGCCCCAGGAAATTGTGCCATTACTGTAACAGATTTACGCTTGTGGACTGTAGAGGAATATCGCCGCATGACCGAAACAGGCATTCTCAATCCCGATGAACGAGTCGAATTAATTGACTGGCAAATTATCTCAATAAGTGCAAAAAATACTCCCCACGCAGCCACTAACCTCTGTGCAGCCGACTATCTCAGAAATCTGCTGGCAGGACTTGCTTTAATTCGCATTCAAGACCCGATCGCTCTAAGTTATAATTCAGAACCAGAACCGGATATTGCTGTAGTGCAAATCGACCCCCGGCTGTACCAAGATTTTCATCCCGCACCCGCCAACATTTTCTTATTAGTAGAAATAGCTGATACCACCTTAGAAACAGACTGCAAGCGAAAAGCATTTGCTTATGCTAAGGCGGGAATTACTGATTATTGGATACTTGATGTTAACACGCGGCAAGTTTATGTTTTTCGCGAACCAGGCGAGGCAAACTACCGACAAGAAACAGTATTTAATGAAGATGATGTTTTGTCAATGCTGGCATTTCCAGAAATAGAAGTTCAGATTTCGCAACTGTTTCCTTAAGTAGGGGCAGGTTTTACTAAGAATAATTGCCTAAGACAAATAATCGCCTAAACCTTGCCCCACCCACCTATCAATTACCAATTACCCAATTATAAATTACCAAATCTTCTGGGTCGTCCCGATCGCTACAAAAAACTTAGTATTAGAGCGTAGCATGAGTTATACTCCTACTGGAAAGACTGTGACTGCCAAAAAATCCCGAAATCCAAGTTTATGAGCAACACTTCCCCGCCTCAACCAGCCGCCACCAATCCCACAACACAAAAACTCAGTTTCTCAACAAAATTAGCTTACGGTGCCGGCGACCTCGGCCCGGCAATTACCGCTAATGTTTTAGCATTTTACCTCCTAGTTTTCTTTACAAATGTCGCTGGTTTACCTGCCGGCTTAGCCAGCAATATTTTGGTAGTTGGCAAGGTTTGGGATGCCATAAATGACCCGATTGTGGGGGTTTTGAGCGATCGCACTTCTCACCCTTGGGGCCGCCGATATCCTTGGATAATATATGGTGGAATTCCCTTCGGTATATTCTTCTTATTGCAGTGGATTGTACCTAGCACGGATCACACAGTGTTATTTTGGTACTATGTTGCGATCAGCATTTTGTTCAACACCGCCTACACGGCTGTGAATCTTCCCTACACGGCCCTGACTCCAGAACTTACTCAAGACTACAACGAACGCACTAGCCTTAATAGTTTTCGGTTTGCTTTCTCAATTGGCGGCAGCATCTTTTCATTAATCTTAGCTCTAATTATCTTTGCTGTATTTGACAAGAACCCGAATCAACAATATTTAGTATTAGGTGCAATCTGTGCAGTTATCTCTGTCTTGCCTTTGTACTGGTGCGTTTTGGGAACTCGCAAGCACGTCGCAGCCCAACTATTAGAAAACGCCGAACTAGATAATTCTACATCCTTGCCACTGAAAGAACAGTTGCAGATTGCATTTAGCAATCGCCCTTTTTTGTACGTAATTGGAATTTATCTTTTTTCTTGGCTGGGAGTGCAGTTGACTGCTACTATTATTCCCTACTTTGTTGTTAATTGGATGCAACAGCCCCAGTACGTTTTTAGCTTGGTGGCGATCGCAGTTCAAGGCACTGCATTAATCATGCTATTTGTTTGGAGTAAAGTCAGCGAGAGATACGGCAAAAAAGCCGTATATTTTATGGGCATGAGTTTGTGGATTATTGCCCAAGCTGGACTGTTTTTCCTCCAACCAGGACAAGTATTGCAGATGTACCTATTAGCAGTCATGGCAGGTGTCGGAGTTTCCACGGCTTATTTAATACCTTGGTCGATGATACCGGATGTGATCGAACTCGACGAACTGCAAACAGGAGAAAGACGCGAAGGCGTTTTCTATTCGTTTATGGTACTGCTGCAAAAAATCGGATTGGCAGGAGGTTTGTGGTTGGTAGGCCAAGCATTAGAAGGAGCTGGATTTCTATCTACAGTTCCGGGACAGCCTGCACCCGTACAGCCAGAGTCTGCACTGTTTGCGATTCGAGTTGCGATCGGACCGCTGCCCACAATTGCTTTAATAGCTGGCATGATTCTCACATATTTTTATCCCATAACCCGCGAAGTTCATGCAGAAATTTTGTTGAAACTTCGAGAAAGAAAAGCACAAAAGCAGTAAGCGCTAATAAAAAGTAGTTGGTAATTAGTAAAATCAAAAAACAATAACTACCAATAGCTAATCCGAGCAAGTTATAGCAATCCTCCCATGCGGTGCGAACTATTTTTTTTATTTAACAATGTGTCATCTTCTTATTGCATCGGTTAATAAAAAAAACTGTTGCGCGTTTACCGAAAGGATTGCTATAACTTGCTCGGAGGGCGAATAAAAGCGATAGTTTTAGTAATAGCCCCCGAACCCAAAAACCTAGTTTTTATACTAAAAAGCATAAATAGCGCAGCACCATCCGCACCGGTAGAAAAACCGACAAGGCTTGAGTTGTTCGAGATGTCGATCGATCTTGAAAAAACAAATTATTAAATTTTATGTCGGTTGCACACTGTTGAGAGTAGTGTGTGATATAATGAGGAGGATGAGTAAGCCGATTAACTTCAAAAGTCACCCAGCTACTCAAAAAGTTTATAATTAAGAGAAGAGAGAGATTTTTCTCGGAAATTGATTCGATTAGTTGCCGTTCCAAAAATTTGCTGAATGTTACTAATTATATCTACATAGAAAATGCCAAATTTTAGCCTGTCAGTTAAGGAGTAAGTTAACATATGCTTCTGCCGTTGACTGCGAACCGAAAAATGGCATAGAAGAAAAACCAATACCACCACAAGCGGCGGCTGAGGTGTTAGGGTCAATTGTAAAAGTTTAGTAAAGTTATTGAGTTCCCTGTCGCGAAGCTGAGCGACACCTGAAAAAGTTGGCTTCCTCGCCCGGAAACCCTAAATACAAGCACAACGCAGCAGACTCAAATGCAGTCTGATATAACTATCCAGCAGTTGTAAAAGAACTTTTGCCGCGGGCATAGCATAGGGATTTAGTTATTTTTGTATACTATGTGAAAAGAGTGAGAACTATTAGAAGGAAGTGGGCTCGACCAACCAATAATTTCGTGTGATATCCTTAAGCCAATACTCAAAGTATCAACCCGAAGGCTCGCAGAAGAAAGCTGATTTTACCCACACAATATCCAAGAGGTCAACATGGAAAGAGAACAGGACGCTCATATCGTACCCATTAGCAACCAGAGCCGACAGGTGCAGCAATTTTCCGTTGACGAGGGAGAAGAGTTAAGCGCGCAGCCTCAGAAAGGATTGAATGTAAAACCGTTGTTGAGGACTTTTCAGCGACAAGCCCTCATCATTATTGGGATTATAGGTCTAGTGGGCGCTGGAGCTGTTTATCAGATCCAGGGAGGCAAGAAAACATATCAAGGCGATTTTCGGATGCTAGTGGAACCCGTGACAACGGAGGCAAGAATTGCTGACCCCGCTGCCCTAGCCAATCGCAGCGAGGGGGGAGGAGTACCTAATCGAGATTTTTTTAGTTTGGACTACGCAACTCAACTTGAAATTCTCAAGAGTCCTCAGATGCTTTCTGCTATTGCCAAACAAGTCCAAAAACGATATCCAAAAGTTACAGAAAAGATTCTTGAAAAAGAATTAATTGTTTTGCGGATGGGAGAAGATCAGATGACACTCACTAAAATTTTGCAAGTTCGCTTCATGGGGGATGACCCTAAATTAATTGAGTTCGTTTTACAAGAAACTAAAAAGAAATATTTAAAGTACAGTCTTGATGAACGCAAGACTCGGATTGGTGAAGGTGTTAAATTTATTGAAGACCAGCTTCCGGGACTCAATAAGCGCGTCAACGACCTGAAATCGGAGTTACAGGTGATACAGCAGCAGCAAAAGATTACCGATCCTAAAGAACAAGGCGCGCAATTAATCGAGCAAGTTCGTACCGTAGAAACTTTAGAGTTAGAAACTCAAAGGCTACTGCAAGAACAAAAAACGCTGTACGCTAACTTGCAAAAACAATTAGATTTTACACCAAATGAAGCTATTGCCGCTTCAGCTTTAAGCGAAGAACCTCAATATAAAGAGTTGCTGACCAAGGTTAAGGAAGTAGAAGGTCAGATTGCTGTAGAAACAGCTCGTTTTAAATCGGCTAACCCTATAGTGGAAGCTTTAGAGCGCAAGCGGGCAAATTTAGTAGCTTTGCTCAACCAGCAAACTGAAAGAATTTTGGGGCAAAACTTAGTAGGCACCCAAGCTAATTCTAAAGTTCAGAATTTTCAAAATTCTATTCGTATAGGCTTGATTAAACAATTGGTGGATACTGCTAACCAAGTTGAAGTTTTAGAAGCTCGCCTTCAAGCAATCACCCAAACTAAAAATAATTTAAACCGACAAGCAACAGAATTCCCCACCATAGCCCGCCGCTACAACGAACTGCAACAGCAATTAGAAGTAGCCGCCCGCACCCGCGATCAACTTTTAAGTCAGCGGGAAACTCTGCGCGTCCAAGCAGCTCAAAGCCAAGTACCTTGGGAAATAATTTCTGAACCAGGCATACCGCGAGATGAGAAGGGCAACCTGATTACAGTTGCCTCGAAAGCTAAAAACAAATTAATGATGGCAGTTGTTGGAGCGCTAGTTTTGGGTCTGGGAGCTGCTATCCTTATTGAAAAGTTCCGCAATATTTTCTACTGTGCTGATGACGTTAAAGATGCGGTTGAAGCACCTTTATTGGGAGCAATTCCTCTGGACAAAAATGCTAGAAAATTGCCGCCTTCTATTGCTAATGCCTATGCTTATCTGGAAGGAAAAGAGGGTAATAAGAAAAATGCTGCGGAATTTATAGAAGCTTTTGACTCTCTTTATACTAATATCCGCTTTCTTTCTTCCAATCGAACGATTAGCTCTTTGGCAGTTGGTTCGGCTACAGTTGGCGAAGGAAAATCTACCGTTGCTTTAAACTTAGCTCACGTGGCAGCCCTGGCGGGTCAGCGAGTGCTGTTAGTAGACGCGAATTTGCATTCGCCCAGCGTGCACTTGCTGCTGGAACTGCCTAATGTCAAGGGATTGAGCAACTTGCTCGACCATAAAAACGAACCCAATGAAATTATCCAACGATCGCATCTAACAGATAATCTTTTTGTATTAACTGCCGGTCTCCCTGGTCCTGGTACTGCCCGACGGCTGGCATCATCTGGGATGCAGTATTTAATGGAAGAACTTCAGGCAAAATTTGACTTAGTTATCTACGATACGCCGTCCCTCGTTGACAGTAAAGATACGAATTTTTTAGCTGCGCGCACCGATGGCATATTGATGGTTGTAGCAATTAAGCAGGTTCCCTTTTCCGTAGTTCAAAAAGTTTTCAGTCAATTAGAAAATTTTGGCATACCATGCTTGGGTACAGTTGCGAATCATGCCCCTAAACGCAAGAAGTATCCAGCATCTAGAGCCTCAGTTGTTGAAGATAAAAATGAATATTTGAATTTGGCACCAGCATCGTCTCGTATCCGCAAACTAGCTCCTAAAAAAGAGTGATACCCCACAAAGCTGAGGGAGCATCTCAATGAAAGCACTCAAGGTAGGAATTGGAAGCAGGAGACAGGAGCCAGTAGGAAAGACTCAGAAAGAAGGAGTCAGAACAAGTGTTTTTACAAATATGAGATGCTCCCCCAACGATTATCTGCTGCCAACGCGCACCCGTTGGGGAGTTCAAACTCTGCTGGGCTTGGGGCACCGCGAGACTTTTCGGTACACGATCGCAGGTGGTGATGCACTGGTTTTGAGCCATCCTACCAGCCATGATGGCATTTGACCACCCCAGCCGCGCTGACAAATCCATAAAACATCTCGTTTTTCTCTTTATTCAGCAAGCCCTATGTAGGGCTTGCTGAATAATTAGCTAAAAGGTTTATACAGCAAGGCTTAGGGGATAGGGCGATCGAACAGATCGTGCA